>NZ_LVCU01000205.1:0-6897 GCF_001647185.1 Rhodococcus sp. EPR-147 | reverse complement strand
GTAGATCTGCGTTGTGGAAATGTGCTTGTGCCCGAGCAGTTTTGTGACGATGTGGATCGGCAGTCCGCTGCCGACCGATTCGGTGGCGAACATCCGCCGAAAATCGTGTGCTGTGTATCGGAGCGGGTTGCCCGCGTTGTCGACGATTCCGGTGGCGGCAAGGGTTTGGTTGAGCCACTTCTGGATCAAGTTTCGAGTCGGCACCGTCCATAGCCAGCCCATTCGATGCTGGAACAGATGCGGTAGCGGTGGATCGGTAATACGTTCGTGGCCGTCGTATCGCGCGGTCAGCGGGACTGTGCCGTCATTGGCGGTTCGGAGGCGGGCAATGATCGTTGCCAGCACGCTCGCGAGTTCCGGACTGACCAGCAGAAGGCGTTCTTCGCCGGTTTTGGACGGGACGATTTGCAGCATCGGCACGATCTCGCCGGTCGATGGCAGTGTGTAGGACACGACTGCGAGGTGGGTGAGTTCGAGGAGTTCCTCCACTCGAATTCCGGTGTGGCGGAACGTCTCGATCACCGCCCATGCCCAGAATGCCTCGTGCTCTTCTATTTCGATTTCGATGATCTCGCCGGTGTCGATGACTTCGGCGAGCACCGGTGGATGATCGTGCTGGTAGCTGGATTTCGTGAACGAGGGCGCGATGGACCGGCGGTAGCGCACTCCGAGATGCTCGAAGGTCTCTCCGACCGCCACCGACGCGGTGGCAGCGAGTAGCGCGGCCGATCGGTCACGGCGATCGTGAGCGGCATCGACCAACGAGGGAAGGTGCGGCAAACGCTCGCGAATTCGTTGGTGCACGACCGCTGTCGTCTTCGCGCGTTCTTTGCTGTATCCCTCGACGTCACTTTTGCGGATGGGGTTCGGAACGCTCCACTGCACCCAGGTGGGGTCTTCGGCTGCCCATTCGGCGATGTCGCGGTAGAAGCCGCGCACTGTCATCATCACTGCCAGTCGCCCTGCTCGTGGGCGTGTGGTTCCGTCTTTGTCGGTGATCACCGACAGTCGTTGCTTCCACCCGGCCGCAACGTCCGGCGGGAGGTCGATGGTGTCGAGGCCTGGATCGTGGAGTTCTATATCGGCCCAGAAGTTGCCGGCGAGAACTCCGGTAAGGGCGGCGAAGCCGCCGTAGTCCAGACTCGGTCGTCGTTCGTCGAGGTAGCGCACCAGAACGTTCCGCACCGTCGTGTTCACGAGGTTGTATCGGTCGACCAATTCACCCGTCGGGCGGGGTCCGCGCCGAATTGCTGCAGCGAAGCTCTTGATTCCCCGCAGGTCGGCGATACCGTCGAGTCCCGCCCACACCAGTTGCACGCTGGCCGAGGTCGGGCGATCACTGACCATGTTCCAGGCGCGGTAGCCCAGCAGGTCTTCCGGAGTGAGTTCATGGAGATCGCGCCCCGTATGCAGAACGATCTTGCATGCCACCAGCATCGCGGTGCTGCATTGTTTGGAGTTCGCCGCCAGAACCGAGACACGGGCCTCCAACGCTGTGAACATCTCGGGGTGGTGAGCGGTGCGCAGCTTGGCGTATAGCCCGGTCCACTGCATTGCTGACATGGACTCGTAACTGGGAAAGACAACCCGCGCGACCAGAAGAAGGATCAGGCCGCGCCGCAGTTCTTGGCTTCGGGTCACCACTGTTCGTGGGTCGGCATTGTCGTGGAAGGTGTCGAGCCAGTCGGACGATCCTACGTCGGCACCGGAATGAACCCAGCGCTCCTGCCATCCCGCGCCGGGGAAGGTCAGAAGCCACTCCAGGATCAGTCGGCATCACGTCGATTGAACAGGATGCGGTCGATCCAGGGGGACCCGTTGATCCGTCCGTTGATCACCACGTCACACGAGACGTCGTTGTCGACCCCGACCAGTCGAGCTGTGTCTTCGATGAGGTGGCGGTAGGTCCGCAAGGTCGTGCGATCGCATCCAAGCATGCGGGACAGGTGGCGAATGCTCGGTTGTCCGTTATGCCCCGGTAGTGGGCGGTCCGCGGCACGGTATTCAGCTATGAGTTGGTCCAGCTCCTCCTTGACCCATCGTCTCGTCTTGGGCGGAATTGACCCTTGTCCCAATCGAACTCGTCGCCACTCGCGGTCTGCCGCGAGAATGTCCGATGCAAACTCATCGACGAATCGCAGACTCCATGTGAGTAGGGGTCCGAGCACCGCCTCCGGAATTCTGGCGGTCGCGTTGTCTGGTCCGCTCCTGTCGCCGGACTCGCTCCAACCATCGATGTGGTACGGGTCGAAAGTCAGCTGATCGGTAACCATGAGTCCGCGGTAGCGATAGAGCGACCGAACCGAACTGCGATAGCGATCACGAACCGTGAGAGTGGGTTGCGTCGCGAGCAAATGCATTTGGTACGCAATCAAATCGGAAGGTTGCAACTCCGATAGCAGCGGCTGGCGCAGGTTGGGTCGCGAGGCGAGCCAGGAGAAGAAGTGGCGTAGCGTGGGCAACATCGAGGCAATCGTTGCTACCTTCGGTAAGCCGCGTCCTCTGGCGGGTGCAGGCCCGCCCAGTAGCCCGATGAAAAGTTCTTTGGCCACGGTGCGATAGACAGATGGCACGGATGTGAAGTCGAGGATCAGAGCAACATGATGTTGCTGAAAGAAAGCTGGACTGAGATCCCAGACGTCGTCTACGAATCGGGAAGCTCGGCTGAGTTCTGTCTCCGGGCGCACCGGCCGCCCGTTCAATACGCATCGTTCGTCGAACGGATGCGACGTCGACGGTTGAGGGTGGGCGTTGGTCATGTTTGCTCCCATGGTGATTCGACGAGATCGAGAAGTGCATCGGTGGGTTTGATCTCCGTTGCCGCCAGGATCTCGGACCGATTGAACTTCGAGAGAACGTCATGGCGGATGGCCGCCCACGTCGGTCCGTATCGGACCCACCAATCGGCCTCCGACAGCTGATCGCGGCGGGCCGCCAGCGCATCGAGCAATCCGAGCAGTCCAGGAAGGTGATCCGGTGTGACCACGCAGTTTCCGCAGTGAAAGCAGTCGAGAAACGATGCGCGACAGCTTCTCCCGGTGGCGGGATGGTGTTCGTGATCCCGGCACGCTGACCAGGCGGTATCGGCTGCGTCTGCATGCGTCGACGGGGTTTCACCATCGGGATCGGTGGTGGAGCGTTCCGGCTGCACGTTCAGTGTGCCTCCGGCAACGTGCAGCGCTCGTCTGTGTGCTGCCAGAGCGCTCGATTCGGCGTCGCTGACGGCAGCCGCGACAACGGTGTGTGCCCATTCCTGTGTTGTCGGGTCTCCGCGTAGATAGTTCCGGAACAGAACCGGGATGGTGTTGCTCCGGGCAGCGGACGGGAGGTGACCGCCGATCTGTTTGGTACGGCGCACGTCTGCCGTGGTCTTGATCCGGTTGCCGGTGACCGCAAGCGGAGCCGGGGGCGTTCCGTCGACGACGTCAGCGTGGAGGCAATGCCGGGTGCGCCATCCGGCAAGGTTGATTGCTGTTGCGGTCAGTTCGCGAGCGAATGGGTCGAAATGTTCTTCGATACCGCGAAGGCCGGTGTTGTGGCCGCTACGCCAGATCGACCAAACGGATGCGCTGCCAGAAGTGTTCCTGCTGCGAGTGGTCAGTTCGTGTAGCAGTAGGTAGAGACCGCCGGGATAGTGCAGTTCGCGACCCGGTGGCCCGATCTCCCACGTCGCGGTCTCGAACCATCGGTGATTGCCGCGGCGGCGTTTGATGACACGGACTTCGACGGCGCGTGTCTCCAGGATTCGGTGTTCCCAGGGGAGCTCTTTGATGGTTTCGATATTGCGGCCGGTCAGCGCCACCATCAACACGAGCATTGGCGCGAGGTCCCGGATCGTCATATAGAGCCGGCTCGCAAGCTCCAGTCTGACGACGTGCGCGCTGAAGCTCCGGCTCGGGGGTACGACTCCTGATTCCGCAATCGCGACGAGCTCTTTGTCGCCCTCCAAGCCTTCCTGTTCACCCGTTTGTCCTATTGCAGCTTCCGAGAGTCGAATTCGATCGCGCAATGCGGTGATGTCTGACCGAGCGGCTGAGAGAATACGATCGAACTCTCCGTCCGAGTAGCCAGGTTGGCCAATCCGGGTCTGCCCGATTTGGCGGCAGGTGTAGTCGATCACTGATGAATTCACCGTATCGACCAGCGGTGGCAACGTCAGGAACTGTCCGAAAAGTGCGATGCCTCGCCAGGCGTAGACGTCCTTCTGCGTGATTCTGCGCTGGTTGTAGACAGATTGGAGGTGGGCGGTCTCCAGCAACGGTGGTCCGGTCGGTGGATCCGGCAGTTCCGAGAGGGATCGCAGCATGGATCGCACCCTCGTAACCAGTCCCTTCGCTGAGCTGAGCGTCCTGCTGCGTCCCGTCGCCCCGAGGGCAAGGGCCAGAGCCTCTGCAACTGCCGTGTGCCAACCGGGCAGCGCCATCTTCGCGACGTCCACCAGCAGAGTCCGGCCGTCTTCACCATCGAATCGGACCGTGAGGCCGGAGGCGATGGCGTGTTCGCCTTCGGTCGGTGTGTACGGGCCAGATGGGAGCATCGCGCGGCGCCCGGTGCCGGTACTGCCGCGACCGTTCACTGTGTTTTGTTCTCAGTGGCGACGTCGAAGACGTCGAGTGGAGTGTCGCGGGGATCTTCCCATGTGTTGGGCACCAACATCATTCGCGTTTCCATTTCCAATTCCGACAGCGCGTGTAAGTAGATCTGTGTTGTCACCACGGAGCGGTGTCCGAGGCGACGTCGCACCCAGTCCAGAGGGTCACCGAAGATCTGTGTCCATTGCCCTCGCTGTTCGGCAGTCATTTCGGTCATCGCGCTGATATGTCCGCGCTGTAGCTGTTCCAGAGTCACCACCGCGAACGTGTGCCGCAGGAGGTGAGCATGTGCAGTCAGAGGAACTCCTGCTCGACGACACCGTGTGTTGGCGACTGCGAACATGTCTTTCCAGGTCGAGACCGCGATGGGGGTGCCGAACTCCGACAGCCAGAACGCGGCCGGCGTCAAGCCATCGGGCCCGTCGATGAGCAAGCGGCGTCGTTCGTCGGCATCGAGGTTGGAAACTTTCACGGTCGATCGCAGACCGGACCGAGTCTGTACGACGACCGGCGAATGCGGATCAGGGATCACGAGCGGGCGGCGAACCTGTTCGTACCGTCCGCAGGCGCGTGCGCGGGCGATGACCTCCGCGCGATCGAGTGTCGCGTACCCGATCAGGTCGGCGATCACGGATTCAGGAACGTAGACTCGGCGGGCCGAACGACCTTTGGCGATGGCCGTCGGCAGCCAAAAACGTTGATAGCCCCCGAGACCGCGAGCTGTTGGCACATCGAATACCGTCAGCGCCGCTTGCTCGGACAACCGCATGCCGGTGCGCACCATCAAGTCGCAGAATGATGCATTGCGCGCCGCCCAGCGACCGCGAAACCCGGTGTCGTGGACACCGTCGGCGCGATATCCGCGAATCCCGACATCGCGCCATAAACGGTAGGACTGGGGTGGGAGCCACTCGATACGATCCGTCGCGGCATCGTGCGAGTAGGTTGCCGGTGTTGTGGTCGAAGAGTCATGACGGACGAGGCCCGCGCCGAACGGCATTGGTCGTCGAACTCTCTGCGGCACAGGGTTGTTCAATATATGGCCCGCGCGGACCTGCCATCGATAGAACTTGTCGACTGCGGCAACCTCTCGGTCCCATGTCGCACCTTGTATGTGCGGCCCTTGAGAGTCGATCCTGCGCCAGCGCCAGTACGCCAGATGGTCAGCCTCGTTGACGTCGCACCAACGAGCTCTGTCTCGTGAGACAGCAACGAAGTTCAAAAACGCGGCTAGATCGCGGGCGTAGCCCACCTGGGTGTGGCGCGCCTTCGCCTGCATATCGACTGATCTGAAGAAGGCATTCAACTCGATGTCATACTCAAATGATGGGTCAATGAGGAACGGCGTGCCGGCCACCAACTCTGGCCGCGCGAACCCAGGCCACTCCAAATTTGTGTCCGGCACCGCTGGCCGCGGCACCAACTCGTGTGGAGTGATACAAACACGCCAACCAGGTCTCGGCATGGTGGGCAACAGTACGTGGACATCTGTCCATCCGTGCACAAAACATAGCTCTCACCGTGGCAGGCTCGTCCGGAGGATCCTTCCGCGACAGGACGCCTCTCAAGGTCCGCTCGGAGGGGCTCGCGATGGATGCAAAATCGCCCGGGCTGCTCCATGCGTGGGGGAAAACGGCTCGCGGACAGTGGATTTGCTGTCTGAGCTTCGACATACCGATCGGGAACGGCAAGGGATTTCTTCGCCTCCATCAACAGTGGTGCCCCGCCGAAGCCGCAACCCCCGTCAGCTAAAACATGCTCACTCGTCAAGATATGTTGACGAACGGAATGCGTCAAGATATCTTGACGCTATGGAATCGGAGAAGGTCCTCACCCCGACCGAGCTGACGGAGCTCTACGTCCAGTACAAGGACGCTCTCGTCGACGTCGACCTGGCCGATATGGTGCGCGAGCAGGGGCGCAAGGATGCCGGGGCGTGGACCGCGAACGCCCGACGACGCATGGACGACGCGGTCTCCGATGTCGACGCACTCGAGATCAACGCTTTCCTCGCCTCGACGATGATCGCCGACCGCTACGCCATCATCGGACGCCTCCGCAGTCGGGAGCGACCCGTGCCGTGGTCGAAGATCGGCGAGATCCTCGGCATGAGCAAGCAAGCCGCACAGCAGTGGTACGACACCTACAATCTGCGCCCCCGCATCGAGAACCCCACCCGCCGCACCGACCCGGCGTGATTCGCAGGCTCGATCATCCTGCGCTGTAGGCGATCCGAGTGTGCGCGGTGCCGCCTCTCGGTACCTGCAACGATTCGGCTCCCCTGTGCATTGGCATCGAAATCCGT
>NZ_LVCU01000204.1:0-3183 GCF_001647185.1 Rhodococcus sp. EPR-147 | reverse complement strand
ACGGCGACGAACGCCCCGAACACGGCCTGGGAGTGTCCATCCGACGGGGCGGCATCGAGGTCGAGTACATCGACGTGACCGGCATCGAGGAGCACGCACCGATGGCCTGGACACCGGACATGGCGCAGATGCTGCTCGGCCGTCGCGGATACGAGGTCACCGGTCGCTGGGTCGATATCAGTGACCCCTGTGCAGAAGACCCGATCTGGGAACTACCCATCGCGAAGACGGCCGACCGCTGACCCTCGCTCGACCCTTCACCTGCGAACGGGCATCGGGCAGCTGATATCTGCCCGGTGCCTCACCTGCACACACTAACCAGGGAGACCGCCATCATGACCACCGCCACGGCTGCACAATCGGCACCGACCTCGACCGGCTACACCCTCGTCGCCGCCGACCCGAACGAACTCGACATCGCCGCCAACGTCCGCGATGGCGTCGACATCACCGAGGATTCGGAGTTCGTTGCCTCTATCGCCGCTCACGGCGTCCTGCAGGCCGTCTCGGCGGTCCGCCGTGCCGACGGAACCCTCGCTGTCCACGACGGGCAGCGCCGCACTCTCGCGGCCCGAGAAGCCGGCCTTTCCTTCATCCCGGTGCTGGTGCGTGAGCAGAACGCAGACGAGAAGGCCGCAGGGATCGAACGCATCACCGAGCAGGTCGTGTCCAACGATCAGCGCGAAGACCTCACCAGGGGGCAACGCGCTGCCGCCGTCACGGGCCTGCTCGATCTGGGCCTGAGTGTCCGCAAGGTCAGCGCGCAACTGCATGTCCCGAAGGAGTATGTCGAGAAGGCCGGTCGCGCAGGACGATCGGAGCGCGCCCGCCAGCGGCTCGACCAGAGCCAGCTGACGCTCAATGCTGCCGCTCTGATCGCGGACCTCGAAGAAGCAGTCGAGGCAGAGCCGTGGGTTACCGACGCCGTCGAGAAGGTCTTCGAGATCGGATTAGGCATCGAGAACCGCCTCTCGACCATCAAACGTCGAGTCGACGAACGATCCGCCACGCGAGTTGCCGCCGCCGCCCATGTCGCACGCGGCTTCACGTTGCTTCACGATGAACCGTCCACCAGCGAGGGGGAGTGGTTCTCCCTCGATGACCTCCGCACCGCCGCTGGCAATGCGGTCCCGGCCGATGCACCCGAGCAGGCACCGCACCTGTGGCACGTCTACGTCCACGAGACCGGCGACATCCGGGTTGACAAGACCACCCGTGAGGAAGTCGCCGAAGACGACATCGACTTCGACACCGAGGACGACGACGTAGAACGCTACGGCGAGCTACGGCACGCCGACACGGTCGAGAAAGTACCCACCTGGGGATACGAATTCTTCCTGCACCGGGACCACCGCGCGGCGTCCGGTCTCGAACTCGCCCCCAGGAAAATCGCCACCGCAGAGGATGGCGACACCGAGGACGGGCTGACCCCGGCACAGCGTAAAGCGGCCCGCGCCGAGGCCGAACGCATCGAGACCGAACGTGCAGAGCGCCGAAAGGTCAAGGCCCTCAACCGCGCCGGAGCGACCGCGACCGAAGCCCGGCGCGCGTTCCTCACCGGGCTTCTGTCGGGCAAGGCCGCGCCGAAGAACGCCACCAAGTGGATGGTGACCACCCTGGCCACGCACGGTGATGTGTTCACCGAATCAAAGTGCTCGGAGCGGTACGCCGAGATCATGGGCTCACCGCTGCACGAGGTCGACCGCAAGGCCACCGCTGCCACGCCCGCTCGCGCCGAGGTGCTGCTGCTCGCCCGCGTGCTCACCGCGTTCGAGGCCCGACTCACCGGCCCCCAGGACGCCAAGGACTACTGGCGCTTCTCCGTCAAGCACTACCGGGGCATGGTCGGCATCGACAGCTACCTGACCTTCCTCGCCGACAGCGGCCACGCCCTGACCCCGGTGGAACAGGCCGCGATCGGCAACATCACCGTCGACGCCGCCTACGTAGCCGTCGAGGACGACGCCTGATCGAACCGCAACAAAAGGAAGGGCCCCGACCATCGCCCGATGGCCGGGGCCCTTCCTGTTCGTCAAGAGATGTTGACGATCGAGGGGTCGGTGGGTTCGCTCGTCACGGTCGGAGGTCGGTTCGTGCACCGCTCCCTGGCCGTTCGGTGATCCACTGCTCGATGTCGCCCCGCGCGTACAGCGGGGTGCGGGAGAGGTGGCGGGCCGGTTTGGGGGCCTGTCCGCGTGCGACGTACGAGGACCATGTCTTGGTCGATATGGCCTTGCCGGTCTTGTCTTCGATCAGTGCCAGCACGTCGGCGGTGGTGAGTTCGTCGGACATCGGGTGCTTCCTGGGGTTGCAGTGGTTGATGCCCTGACCTTACAGGCTCCGACTGTAAGGATTCTGACTCCATGTCTTGCACCTTACAGGGTGAGACTGTAAGGTTGGGGCATGGCCACGACACGCACCGAATCAGACCAATGTGACTGGCAGTCAACGCTGTTCGATGACTGCGCTTTGCCGGGTTGTGGCGCTCCAGTCGTTACGCCGGGCGACGTGTGCCAGTCCTGTCGCGTGGCTTTCGGGGACATGCTGACCGTGCGAACCGATGGACCTGACCTCGACCCAGAGCAGGTCCGCGCCGACCTCGCTGCCCGCGACGCGAGCACCCGCGACCAGTACCGCGCACAGGCCGCCACCGTGGCTGCCGCGCAGCAGGTGTCGACCCGCAAGCGCAACCAGATCTGCTGGCTCTGTGAAGAGCGACGGACCTGCACCTCGACCGCCGGGCGCTGGGAATGCGCCGACTGCCAGACCTTGCCGTCCTGAGCGCCTGCGCACGGCCCGCGACCGTCGTCGCTGAAGCCCTTCTCCGCCCGACCTTGGGAGTACTCATGACCACCACCCTCACCGCGCCCGCGCGCCGCCGCCTCAAAGGAGTTGGAATGAAACTGATTTCGCTCGACACCCAGTTCGACGGAACGATCATTGACATTCTCGGCTACCGCACCGCACCCGCAGGCCGCGTCGAGGTCACCGCCCTCCTCGACGCACCCGGTGCCTGGTACAGCCGCACCCACCCCGTCGTCGTCGACGCCAGCGACGTACGACTCTCCCTCGCCGTGCAGTCCATCACCCGCCCCGAGCTGGGCGTGCGGTGATGGCCGAGACCGCAGGCCAGATCGACATATTCGAGGTGCTTGCCGCCGCCGAAGCCGACGAGCAAGACAT
>NZ_LVCU01000203.1:0-9455 GCF_001647185.1 Rhodococcus sp. EPR-147 | reverse complement strand
GACCACCTGGGGACGGCACGGCTCAACCGCCGCCTCTCACGCGTTCCGCCCCGGAATCTGCGACCCGTCCACACCCACCGATATCTGCCAACCCACCTGTGTTGCAGCGGACCTCGACTGCTGCTGCCCAGACACGAGCAGGGACACCCCCTGCCAGTGCGTCGGCGGCGACGTCTACCGCGGCGCGTGCACCGGCTGCCCGTGGGAAGGGGAGAACCGCGCCGACGAGTCCGAGGCAGTCTGCGACGCCCTCGATCACGCCCACCCCGGCTGGATCGACGACCTCCCGATCGTGACCCCCGAACGCAGACCGTCGCAGAAGGATCAGGTGTGGACAGCGAAGGTCATCGACATCGTCGGGGAACGCCCCACCGGATGGCCCGTCATCACCCGACGCGGCGACACCATCGGCCTGCGCTCGGTCCCGCACCGCTCACCGTGGGGCGGCTACGACGTCGCCGCAGCCACCGCCGAAGCCCACCTCACCCAACGCCCCTGATCGTGCTGTCCCACCTGAGCCTGAAAGGCCCCAACTGATGAACAATCCAGTGCCCCAGACGATGCCACCCGCTTCAGCGGACATCGAGGTGCTCCTGTCCTTCCTGATGTGGGGTTGCACCGCGCTTGGTGTCCTCGCCATGATCGGCGGCGGAGCCAAGTTCTTCTGGTCACGCATGTACGGCGACGACGACAGGACCGCGCTACAGATGTGCGGGGGAGGGCTCGTCGTCGCTGTCGCGGCGGCGGCCGTCCGTTCGATTCTTTTGCCGGTGTCTGCCGAGGAGGCTACGAACCTTCCTCCCGCCGACCCGCCCGCAACACTGGACGCCCCGGCACCACCACCGGTGGTCGATGCCGCACCCGACGTTTCGATGGACTGGACACCGGTCATCTGGTTCGGCGGCATCGCCGCAGTCCTGGTCTCGGTCGCACTGGCTGCCTACCTGATCATCAGGACCCGCAGCCACGTCACCGACCGCCGCACCGCCAAGAAGGCACTCGAAGCCGACTACGCCGCAGCCCACGCCGTCTACAGCGAGGTCACGGACGCCTACGCCGCGTACCTGTCCGAGCCCTACGCCATCTTCGTCAGGCCCCTGCTCGACAACCTCGACGAGCCGCGCACCGCAGCGTTCATCGACGCCTTCGCCGAGATGAACCAGATCCGGCCCGAGCAGTGCCCCGACACCCTCGAGCGTGTGCAGGCTTTCGCCGTGGCCGCTCAGAAGGCGCACACTGCCTGGCGGAAAGCCGACGGCTACGCCCGCGCCATCGGCATGGGCGTGACCAGTACCGAAGACCACCGCACCGTCCGGCGTATCCGCAGCGCCCTGGGGATCGCCCTGGACGACTCGGCCACCGGGCAGGAGCGCGAGACAGCGCTGCGCACCGTTCAGGAGCTCGCGGCCGGCGTCGTCACCATCCCCGACCGCATCTACGACAGCGCCAAGATCGCCATAGAAACCACCACACGCAAACAGATCACCAGCTGACCAACCAGACCCCGTGTGGTGCCGACACCCAGCAGTGTGTCGGCACCACCTGGCAACATGACCCACCAAACGACACAACGACAGGCGTTGGCGGACTACGGGAGCTTGGACGCGAGGACGTCGGCCGCCAGGATCTCGGGTGCTGCGCCGAGGAGGTGCTGGTTGGCCATCAGGGCTGCGACGATGGCGCCGTTGGCGTGGGCGTCGCGAGCGGCCTCGTCGGGGAATGCATCGAAGATCCAGAAGGTGTCGGCGTGGGTCCTAGCCGCGAACCAGACAATCGTTCCTACTTCTTCGTTGGCGAGTGCGACAGCGCCGGCGAGCAGATCGGCGAGCGCGTCGTGCTGTCCATCGGCCGCGACGATCTTGGCGACGAAGGCATACGGAAGTGATACGGGTGTGGACATGAGGGGTTCTCCTTGAAGTCGGGGTTCTTCGTGGGGCGAGTTCAGCCTATGACGAGCGAGGGCCGGTGGGGAGTGGCGTATACGACAGTATTGCTATTGTTCGCGCCATGCGTATCGGACTGATCGCGATCGACGGCTGCTTCGGTTCGGCGGTCGCGTCGGTCATCGACATCGTGCGGGTGGCCGACGGAGCCCGCGGCGATGTCGACCCGCGGATCGACCCGATCGAACTCGCCATCCTCGGACCGAAACGGCGAGTGACCACGACGGCATCGATGACCCTGTCGGTAGACCACCCGCTGTCGGAGTCCGGAGAGTTCGACGTGGTCGTCGTCCCTGCGCTTGGAACCCTCACGGCCGCCGCTACCAACGACGCCCTCCAGAGCCGAGATGCACGTTCGGTCATCGCCTCACTCGGGCGCCTCGACGACGCGACCACCCGGATCGCCGCGGCGTGCACCGGCGTGTTCGCCGTCGCCGAGACTGGACGGATGCATCATCGGCGGGCGACGACCAGCTGGTTCCTGGGGCCGGAGTTCCTGAAGCGCTATCCGACCGTCGCCCTCGATCTCGACACCATGGTCGTGGTCGACGGGAACCTCGTCACCGCCGGCGCCGCGTTCGCCCACATCGACCTCGCGCTCTCACTCGTGCGATCGATCAGCCCCGACCTGGCCCAACATGTCGCCAAGCTCCTCATCATCGACGAGCGTCCGTCGCAGGCGGCCTTCGTCGCCTACGAACATCTCCGGCACGAGGACCCGATCGTCGTCGAGTTCGAACGCTTCGTGCGCGCCCGCCTGGACGAACCGTTCAACGTCGCCTTCGTCGCGCAGTCGCTCGGCACCAGCCGGCGCACCCTCGAACGACGAGTCCGTGCGGCGCTCAACCTCACTCCGCTCGGCTTCGTCCAACGGCTTCGCATCGAACGAGCGCGGCACCTCTCAGCAACCACGGACCTCACCTCCGCCGAGATCGCGCTACGGGTCGGCTACGCGAACGCCGAGACTCTGCGCTCCCTCCTGCGCAGGGAGCGACGCCGTTCCTGACCTATCGCCATGCCTGTAGCCGGTGTCCTAGCGCTCGGTTGGAACCACCTCTCAGCACGTCGCGTCGACGCTCCTGCGTCGCCCCTGGACGACCCACTCGACACGCCCGCAGCACAGGCCATGTGACGTGCCCCGGCTTCCCGGGCGGTCGGGGTTGGGTGGCTGTGATGTCGCTGCGTTCTCGTCGAGGGGGTCAGCAGACCCGATCAGGGTCGATTGGGATGAGCCGCGAAGGCGGTCAGGTCAGGGCGGCCGAAGCCGGCCGGCGGGGTAGCGTCGGACACGTCGAGGTCTTTCGGATGGATGGCGTAGGAACCTCCATCGTCGGGAGACCTCGACGTCTATCTGCGGACCGACGCGCCCGGCCGACCTACACCCTCATCTGGGAAGAGCCCGCAAAGCTCCATCGACGACGATCGACTGGTACCGACTCGATTGCCACATCCAAAGAGATATTCACGAACTCGGAACCCACCTCTTTCGCGGACTCGACACCAAATACCTCCCTCGTGCGCTGGAGCGTGTCACCAAGAGAAAAGTTGAAATACAGAGATGGATGAACGCACTGAACGACCTCCGCAGCGAAGCCGCACGAAACACCACACCTGAACTCGTACAAGAATGGATGCAATTGCGGCGGCAGATGGTCTTGAGAGGCCCGCTCGGAATCCGCAGGTCTCTGGTCTCACACCGCACTCGACAGTACGAACTCGACTAGCGATAGCCCCCCGACTGACGCCGCCGTAGAGCAACAGCTCCGGCGGCGTTCGCATGTCTCGATCATGGCGTCGCACCAGTAGTCGGGCGACGGCACCATGACCGGAATGCGAAATGAACACTGGTCCCTGTCGCTTTTTCGTATTCCTCTCCGTACTGCTGATAAGGAAACGCAACCGACGTAATTGCGAACTTCTGGTCAGTCAGTAATCTATTGCGCGCCAACATATTCGAGTTAAAATACCTCGCTTTATCTATGGATAATCGGGGCAATTTGAGGTAAAATCGACATATCGGAACAATTCTCGCGAGGAGTGAGCTATGTCGATCACTGTGTACACGAAACCCGAATGCAACAACTGCGATCAAACAAAACGACGCCTGAACAAGCACGGGATCGAATACACGACCGTCGATGTCACCGAAGATGCAGCGGCCCGCGAGTTCGTCACCGACGGACTCGGCTACCGGCAGATGCCCGTCGTGGTCGTCGACGAGAACACCCACTGGTCCGGCTTTCGGATCGACGCCCTCGACAAGCTCGCCGCCGCCTGACCGACCACTCCGTTGACCCTGTTCGAGATTGACCTGCGAGAACGAGCCCGACGATGACGCCACTGAGCGCAGTTCCACCGCCCGACGAGCCCGAGCGTGTCGTTCGCAGCCTCGCCGCTGTTGTCGACGACACTGCCGTCGACAACGAGACGTCCACCGACCCCGAGGCACTGCTGCTGTGCGCCCTGATGTGGAGTGCCCACACCGGGGGAGTGTCCGCCGAAGATCTGCGCATCACCGCGATCGTGACCGCCGACGACTTCGACGACGTCGCGTACCGGCGAATGTTCGTCGTGATCGCCGGTCTCGTCGCGGCCGGCGAACCCTACGACCCGGCGAGCGTCACCGCAGCCTTCATGCGATCGGGATCCGGCGGAGCCAAGGACGCGCCCCTGCGTCGCCGCTTGAACGAGGTCATCACCGCCGGGGCAGACGGCTTCACCGCCGTCCACTACGCCGACATCGTTCTCTCGCAGTCCTACCGGCGCAGTTACCGGACCGTGGCAACGGCAATCGTCCACGCCGCCGAGGAGCTACCGGAGGAGTACCTGTTCGATCACCTCGTGGAGCACGGTCGCGCTCAACGCGCACTGTGGCGGCGGCTCAACACGTTTCGGGCAGGGCAGTGACCCTCGACAGTCCCCTCACCCGCACCGGACCCCGTAACGAACGAGACACCCGCGGTGTCGACTCCCGCGGGCACGCGGTGGAGTCCCCGATCGGGGTGTACCTGTGGTGGTGCGGACACGTCGGAGCCGACGCACACGACCTCGACGCACTGCAGGAGTGGGACTACCTCCACGCCGACGAGACCACCGACGCCGAACGCCGCACCCTGACCGCCTGGGCACTGGCGGCCGGAATCTTCGGCGCACCCGGCACCGCGCCGCACCCGCAGCGCTGACCGCGCCCAACCCGGCCCGAACGACAAAGGCACCCACACCGGCTGTGTGGGTGCCTTTCTCGCCCGTACGGACGAGCTGAGCCGGACGAGCGGTGTCAGTGGCGATCGCCGATCCGGACCTCGTCACCGAAGTCGATGTCGTAGTCGGCCAGATACGGCGCATCGGGGTCACCGCTGGATGTGTATCGCGGGTAGAGACCCTTCTGCTGTTCGGTCTGAAGAACGACCACGCGTACCCGGCCGGGCGTGATGTGGATTTCGCGGAGTACGCCGGTCATCGGTTCGTTCCACAGCACCGCCTCGAACACCAGGACCGCGCCGAGGTCGCCGCCGTCGAGCCGGAACGCAGGCTTACCGTCGCCGAGCGCGTCGGAGCGCTGCGGGGCCCGAGGTAGTCGGTGCCGCCCTTCCCTGCTCTGCGGTAGGGACTGGTGGTCGGTGGTCATCCGAGACCGTGATCGGCTGACCGCGATGTCGCCGCTGTGTGTATCGGGCCAGGGGCGGTGTGCAGCGCGGACGAGGTGGCCTGTGCAGCTCTGGACGAGCGTCCGGTCGGGGGCGTGACCAACCCTCGCGGACGTGTCGAGGAGCGTTCGACGTCCGCTGCGTGCGCCATCGGCGGCGTCGATACCGACGCGGACACAGCTGCGGTGTTGTCCGGGCGTGCGGCCGGCCTCGATCGAGCTCGCAACTCGTCGAGGTCGGCGGCGAGTGCGGTGATGTGTTCGGCGTCGGCGACCGGGTCGAGGACGGAGAGGTTCGCCCGCAGGTTCCGCACCTGCACGGACCGCTCGGCGGCGATGCGGTCGGTGTCGGAGACGTCCGCTGTGTGGGTCACGCGCAGCACCGTCTCGTTGCGCATCGGTTCGATGGTGCCGTCGAGATCTGCCGCGAGCTGCTCGGCGATGCGGTGCGCATCCTGCGGTGTGTACGCGCCGACGTCGCTGCGCGAGTTCGGGATCGGGCCGGGCCGGGTGGAGTACACCTCCACGTCGAGAACTGCGACGGCGTCGGGGCCGTCGACCGCCGAGTCGGGTAACGGCGGTGACGTTTGGACGACAGCGGCCACGGCGGCGGTCACTGCGCGTGGTGCGGGGATGACGGTGCGTCGTGCGCCGGAGGCGTAGGCGGGGAGCGCGGTCAGTTCGGCGGCGAGTTCGCCGGGGGTGCCGATGAACTCGACATCACGGCGTGAGGTGCCCTCGCCGACTGCGTCGATGACGACGGAGACGGTGTCGAATTCGTACGTGTCTGCCAGTGCTGCTGCTTGGGTGAGCGCGAACTGTCCGGCGGAGCGGGAGGTGTAGAACGAGCCGCGTGCGTGCACGAAACCGGGGTCGCCGTTGCGGTCGAGGGAGGCTACTTCGACGTTGAATCCGGGCTGGGTCATGTGTGTGGTCCTTTGACGTGATGGGGTGCGCCCGCACGTGAGATGTGTCGAGCGTGCGAGGGCACGGGGGATCCGCGACCGGTGCCGGTGCGCGGGTGGTGTGAGTGCAGCAGTGTTCAGTGCGCGGGCGCAGTCGAGGACTGCGGTTCGGTCGACACGTCGGGTGCAGGCGACGAGGCGTCGTCATCGTGGTGTCGGTCCGGTGCCGCGGTGGTGTTCTCGGCACCGACTCGGCGGCGCGCAGTGGCGCGACCGGTGGCGCGTTTCGCTGACGCCTTGGATGCCTTCTTGCCGGTCGGCGGTGTCGGAGCGGTCAGACCACTTCCGGTGAGTTCGGCAACCGTCCACCCGGCATCGATCGCTTCTTTGTACGCGGCGGCGTGTTCGGCGTTCGCGTGTTCAGCGGCGCGAGTGGCCTCGGCGACCTTCTCGCGCGCATCAGCGGATGCCTGGGCGGCGTCGAAAAGGGACTCGATGTATTTGGTGCGGTTTTCTATCGCGGCGCGTGCGCGCGCGATGGCGGTGTCTTTGTCGACAGCGGGAGAGACAGACATGGTGAGGGCCTTCCAGTTTCGGTGCGCGGAAATCCCCACCGGACAGGTACCGATCGCTCACAGAGCCACACAACCCACAGTGCGGTGAACGCAGTGCGGGGTGAATCGGTACGGGTGGGGCGCGCTCGAACGTGACCCTCATCGACGCTCGAACTGACTCGATCCTAGATCATCTGCACTCTGCGCGGCGTGCCACCAGCACCGAGGTGTGTGTTTCGTGTCGGTGCCTGCTGGCACGGTGCCGACCATGACCGACGACGACGCCACCACACCGCCGCCTCTCGTGCGCGTGCGGGCGGTGCTCGACGGCGAGGTCCCCAATGGGACGCATGTCGTCGCGCACGGCACCCTCGAGGACGTCACAGTGAAGACGAATCAGCAGACAGGTCAGTGGGCGATGGGCCGTCTCGTCGACTCAGACGATTCGATCGACTTCTGGATGTTCCCGCGCGCGTTCGCACGCACCGGCCGATCGAGCGTTGATACGGCCGGCCCGATCGCTGTGACCGCATGTGTGTCTGGCCCGCCGGAGCGCACCGCGCTGATCATCAACAGCATGGAGCGCATCGAACCGCACCCGGAACCCGGTGTCGACACCACCGCTGTCTGACACGATCGACCGCTATGAGTGTCACTCTTCCACCGCCCCTGATCGCCGACTCCGACGACGATGCGGCCGCTCTGCTGCGTCGGTACTACGGCGGCACCTACCTCGATGCCGGGTGCTACACCGGCGCGTACTTCGACAGTTGGGCACCGCAGAACCGCGCCGCCGACAGCAACCGGTTCACCGCCGACGATCTCGTCGCCATCACCTTCCTGTCGGTCAACGTCACCGCGAGCGCGGCGCGCGAACTGCTCGTCACCCGAGCCGCACGGTTCGCAGAGTTGCTCGACGCCGTTGGCCCGGACCGCGACCTCGCCGACGAAGCGGACGGGCTCACACCCGACGCGCCGATCCTGCTGCTGGAGGACGAACTCCGAAGCGTGGGGGACATCGGCCGCACCATCGCCACGAAGTTGATGGCCCGCAAACGCCCCCGCCTGGTCCCGATCTACGACGTGGTCGTCGGGCGCGTGCTGAATACGGTGATGGTGCACCGTGATCCCATCCGGGAAGCGCTGCGCGCGGACGGCGGTGCGCTGCACACTCGACTACTGAGAATCAGAGCGGCCGCAGCGTTGCCCGACGACATCAGTGCGCTCCGCGTCCTCGACGTCATCAGTTGGATGCACGGCAAATCGAACTAAATCAGTAGGGGACCGCGGGATGCAGTTCGAAGCCGAATTCGGTTAGCGGTTGCAGCGCAGCCGTGGACGAGCGAGGAAGGAACAGAGCGAAGACCTGTATGTAACCGGCAGCGGTTTCCATCGTGGCGTACGGGCCCTGTCCTACTACGTCGTTCTCGGCCTTGAACCGCGATGAATAGAGGCCGATCCCGATCTGGTCTGTTCCCTGGCGCGGCATACAAATCGCTGATCCTTGATCCGAGCTGGGGAGCATTGAGCCGCCCTGCCCGTCGAGGAAACTGCCGGGCTTACAGACGGCCGCGAACCAGTCGTCAGAGGTGGACGCGGCAAACGTGTTCCCCGTTGTCTCCTCGGCTGCATTGCCGTTGCTGTCACTGTCTGACGAACAGCCCGCCAGTACGGCTGCGAATGCAGTCAAGGCCGCAGCGCGCCCGAGGTTCTTCCTCCGCGTCTGCGTCGATCGTGCGTCGCGTACTTCACTGCGTGGTGTTCCGCGTCGCCGCACGTCTTCTCCTGCCGATGGTGTTAGTAAGACCTGAAACCATCTCGTTCGGTTTGCTCAGAACGTTACTGGAGGCATGTTCGTTCGGAACGGGAATTCGCCACGGTGCCGTCCACTCGATGCTGTGCACGCGTGCACAGCGACGTCTTGTCGGTGGGATGCGTTTCCCCCTGCGCAGTCGGCTCGCGACGCGTTGCACACGGCCCGCGCGGCCGCCGTTGCATCGACTGCACATCGCCCTGGCACGGTGACTGCGACATCGTGTGCAGATGGGCGATATCGGTCAGTGGTAGTCGTTGTCGTACTGGTTGCGGTGGTACCCGCGTCGGGGTCTGCGGTCGGCGACTCCGCTGGCACCGCCGAGCGCGAACAAGGGAACCATGAACAGCATCACCGCGATGAACGCGCCGATCACCGCGATGAATGTGGAGAACACGACAGCGAGAACGACGAGGTACGCGCCGACACCGATGACGGTGAGAATGTTCGCGACGAACCCCTTCCATCCGGGGTCGTTCTCGCCGAGGTACCGCACGTACCAGATCAGGAATCCGGCACCTGCGACAGCGAGCAGGGGGAGCGGTCCGACGTCGTCGGTGAAGAGCGAGGAGAGCGTCATCTCGTACGTCCTTT
>NZ_LVCU01000202.1:0-208 GCF_001647185.1 Rhodococcus sp. EPR-147 | reverse complement strand
CGGTGGTCGTGTCAGAACAGTGTTGGTGGTGCTTGGGCGTCGAAGCTGTGGCCCGCGAACGCGGCCCGCAGTCTCGGTTCGTCGTAGCCGTCCTTGAGTGCGTCGCGGATCGCAACGGCGCGCCCGTACCGTCCGCGCGGATCCCCGCCTGCCGGTGTCGGTCCGATGTGCCGGCCGACGGCAACAGCGTGCGCGAGGTTCGCCGACT
>NZ_LVCU01000201.1:0-4433 GCF_001647185.1 Rhodococcus sp. EPR-147 | reverse complement strand
TCGCCGTATTCGAGTAGCAGCGCGAACCGGTGCGCGGACAACGTGCGTGGTGCGTCGCCGTCGGTGAAGGTAAATCTGCCGTAGCCGTCCGGAAAACTCACCGACCCCCTGAAAAAATGGCAGCTCGGAGTTTTGACCACCTTCGCCCAGAACCTCGCCACGGTCTTCGCAGTCAACGGCTGCTGCAACGGTCGCCACACCCGGCGAACCGGCTGCGGTGACGCGGCGTCGGTGTCGTCGCCGAACAACGCCAGTTGCATCACCGCGGCGGACATCGGCTACCCCTGACTCGTGCCGGTCTCGGCGTCCGGGACGCTGTCGCCGGTCGCGGGTTTGCTCGTCGTTGCATCGCCTGTCGACGTCGAGTCACTCGGCTCGTTCAAGGCCGATCCATCACGCGACTCTGCGTTTGCATCCGAGTCGGAGTCCGAGGTGGCGTCGCCGGTGTCCGTGCTCGCCGATGGCGCTGCGGTGTCGGCGAGCAGTGCCAGAAGTTTGCGTGCTTCGCCGGTCGTGATCCCCGCGAGTGTCGCAGCGGCGCTGAGTGTTCCTTCCCGGCCCCGGATGTCGTCGAGCGCGCGGGCCATCGCCAGCCGGGCCGCGTCGATCTGGTCAGCGGCCGCGAAGTAGTCCGTCAACGAGCCCATGTTCTTCTCGTCGCGCGCTTTGCGGTCGGCGACGACTTTTTGCTGCGCTGCCCGTGCCCGAGCACGCGCAGTCATCCGAGCCTGAGTCGACGCCATGCCGCCCACCCTAACCCCGAACACCCTCGAATTCACAGATCCTGACACAACCTCCTCCCGCATCACCGGTCCACCACCGTCAAAACCCCAGTTCACAGTCAGTTACTTCCACTGCCACCGGAAACCAATCCAAAACTAGAACCAACCTACAGACCTCATGCATTCAGGACGCTTTGCGGATTTCGCTGGTAAGGTCCAGTCCATGATGGGTCTGCACAAGCTCACCGCTGGGGACGGGTATACGTACCTGACCAGGCAGGTTGCAGCGGCAGATTCCACCGAACGAGGGGCCGCGTCACTGGCCGAGTACTACTCCGAGAAGGGGGAGTCACCGGGCCGTTGGACCGGGTCCGGTCTGACCGAGCTGGAGACGATCGGTGCGGGGGAGCACGTCTCCGAGGCGCACATGAAGGCGCTGTTCGGTGACGGCCTGCATCCCGAGGCCGACACGATGTACGCGGAGAAGTTCGCGGCCGAGCTCGCTGCCGGTGCGTCGACGAAGAACGCCGAGCGCGCGGCATCGGCGGCGATCAAGCTCGGTCGCGCGTTCAAGATCGACAACGGAGCCTCCGACTATCGGGTCGCGTGCGCGAAGGCGTTCGTTGAGCACAACCTCGCGGCCGGCGAGAAGTGGAACGCACCGATCGAAGGTGAGGCGCGCGCGACGATCCGCACCCGCGTCGCGCGCGAGATGTTCGAGCGGGAGTACGGACGCGGCCCGGCCGACGAGCGTGAACTGTCCGGGTGGGTCGCCAAATCGGGGCGGCAGAACACCAAAGCCGTCGCCGGTTTCGACCTCACGTTCACGCCCGTGAAAAGTGTGTCGGCGCTGTGGGCTGTTGCGCCGCGGGAGATCTCGCAGGAGATCGAAGCAGCGCACGACGCCGCGATCGCAGCAGCCTTGGAGTACCTCGAAGAGCACGCCTGCTTCACCCGTCTCGGCAACGGCGGTGTCGCGCAAGTCGATGCGAACGGTCTTATCGCCGCAGCGTTCACCCACCGTGATTCGCGCGCGGGGGACCCGAACCTGCACACCCACGTCGCGATCTCGAACAAGGTCTCCACGACCCTGCCGGACGGGACAACGAAGTGGCTCGCGCTCGACGGTGCCGCGTTGTACCGCAACAACGTTCCCGCCTCCGAGGTCTACAACACCGCCCTCGAAGCGCAACTGCGTGAACGCATCGGAGTCGACTTCGCCGAACGCGCGAGCGGGGACCGGTCGAAGCGACCCGTGCGTGAAATCGTCGGCCTGGACACACGGTTGGCCGAACGCTGGTCCTCCCGCAATGCCGCGATCGTCGTGCGCACCGCCGAACTTGCACGCGAGTTCCAGGCCGAACATCACCGCGAACCGACCGCCATCGAAGCGATCCGGCTTGCGCAGCGTGCGACCCTGGAAACCCGGCAGGCCAAACACGAACCGCGCTCGCACGCCGAGCAGCGCGGAGGGTGGCGCGCCGAGGCGATCGACGTACTCGGTTCCTCGAAGGCACTGTCGAAAATGGTCGCCGAGGTGACCGGTAAGAAGCGCACCCGGGCGAGCGTGGACATCGACGACCCGCGCTGGATCGACTACACCGCCGCCGAGGTGGTCGAGGTCGTCTCCCGCGCCCGTTCGCGCTACCAACGGCACAACATTCGCGCCGAAGCGATCCGTCAGGTCCGCACCGCGAATCCGCCGGCCGATCGCATCACCGACCTCGTCGAAGCGATCACCGACCGCGCGTGCAGCACAGAGCTTGCGGTCGCCCTGGGCGACGAACTCGGAGACGACGTCGCTGCCGATCTCGCCCCGGAGGTGATGCGTCGACGCGACGGCAGAGACGTGCACACCCGCCACGAGGCGACCCTGTTCACCACCAACGCAGTGCTCGATGCGGAGACGCGCATCGTCGCCCTTGCACAGCGCAACGACGGGGTTGCGGTGGCCGACGAGCACGTGGAAATGGCGCTGCTCGAAGCTGCTGCGAACGGACGTGAACTCAACGCCGGACAACGCTCACTGGTGCGCGCGATGGCCACGTCCGGTGCGAAACTTCAGCTCGCACTCGCGCCCGCCGGAACCGGCAAGACCACCGCCATGACCGCACTGACACGGTCGTGGCAGAACGCAGGCGGACACGTCGTCGGGTTCGCGCCGACCGCCGCCGCCGCCAAGGTTCTGCGTCAAGATATCTTGACGCCGACGGATACGTTGGCGAAGTTCGTCGACATCACCAAGCGTCTACGCAACGGCGAACCGGTGTCCGTTCCCGAGTGGTATTCCGCGATCGGCGAGGACACGCTCGTCATCGTCGACGAAGCAGGCATGACCGGCACCCTCGACCTCGACGACGCAGTCACCGCCCTCGCCGAACGCGGCGCAACAGTCCGGTTGATCGGCGACGATCAACAGCTCGCGTCCGTCGCCTCCGGCGGTGTCCTGCGCGACATCCACGACCGCGTCGGCGCTCTCACGCTCTCGCAGGTGGTGCGGTTCCGTGACCCGGTCACCGGCGCGGCCGAAGGCGCAGCATCACTGGCACTGCGCGACGGCGACGACGCCGCGATCGGCTTCTACATCGACCACTCCCGGCTGCACGTCGGCTCCATCGCCACCGTCACCGACGACGCCTACAGCGCATGGAGCGCCGACCGTGCCGCCGGCAAGGACGCACTGCTGCTCGCACCGACCCGTGAGCTCGTCGCCGAACTCAACACCCGCGCCCGCACCGACCGCCTCGCCGCCACCATCGCCAAGATCGGACGCGAAGCCGTCCTCGCCGACGGCCTCCGCGCGAGCGTCGGGGACATCGTCCGCACCCGCTCCAACGATCGCCGCAACCCGCTCTCGCAGACCGACTGGGTCCGCAACGGTGACCGCTGGACCGTCGAGAAAGTCGGCCGTGACGGATCATTGGTGGTACGCCACCTCGAGCTCGGCCGGACCGTCACCCTCGACGCGGCATACGTCCAGGAATCGACCGAACTCGGCTACGCCGGAACCGTGCACTCCGCACAGGGCTCGACCGCCGACACCTGCCACGTCGTGGCCACCGGCGACGAAACCCGCCAGCTCGCCTACGTCGCCCTCACCCGCGGGCGACTGAACAACCACATGTATCTCGCGACCGCCTCCGACGGTGATCTGCACACCGCGATGACCGAACGCGGCATGCTCCCCCCGACCGCCGTCGACGACTTCCGGGCGATCCTGCGCCGCGATGGCGCACAGGTCTCCGCGCACTCGACTCTCGCTGCCGCCGACGACCCGCATGTCAACCTGGCACCGGCCGCGAGCGCCTACGACTACTCCGTCGCCACCGCCTGCGAAGTCCTCGCCGGACCGACAGTGATGGCCGCGATCGACACCGCCGCCGACGCCGCGATCGCCGGTCTCACCGACGACGCCGCATGGCCGGTCCTGCGTGGACATCTCGCGATCCTCGCCGCCGGAGGCGACGACCCTGTCGTCGCACTGAACGCCGCGATCACCGAACGCGAACTCGGTACCGCGGGAGATCGGGCCGCGGTACTGGATTGGCGACTCGATGCCACCGGACGCCACTCCGCAGCACGTGGAGCATCGGGGCGGGGGCCGTTGCCGTGGCTGCCCGCTATCCCCGACGCACTGCGCAAGGAACCGGAGTGGGCGAGCTACCTCGATGCCCGCGCCCATGCGATCGCCGTCCACCGTGAACGCATCGC
>NZ_LVCU01000200.1:0-8744 GCF_001647185.1 Rhodococcus sp. EPR-147 | reverse complement strand
TAGATCTCGCGGTGTTCCGCGCCGCCCACGATGTCGACCCCGCCGACCGTCGACCCACCGGGCCCGAGCAGTACGCGGCCGCGTCGGCGATCGTGCAGCGTCGCCTCGACACCCGCGCGGAGTCGGTCATCGGCACCACCAACGACGCCGTGAAGCGGTGGCGTCCGTTCGTCGACGAACTCGACACCCACATCGCCCGCGATCCGTACTTCCCGATCCTCGCCGACCGACTCTCCGCCGCTGCCCGCGCGGGAATCGACGTCCACACCCTCGTCCGCGACTCCCTCGCCACGTCGCCGCTGCCCGACGAGCTGCCCGCTGCCGCGCTGTGGTGGCGATTATCCGGTGAACTGTCCGCCGCTGCCCTCGACACAGACGCCGCGGACACCGCAGCGCTCGCGCCGTCGTGGGCACCGATGCTGACCGAACTGCTCGGCGAGCGCGCCGCCACCCGCGTGATGTCCGACCCGGCGTGGCCCTCACTCGTGGCGACCGTCGACGCCGCCGACCCCACCTTGTGGACGCCGGGGGAGTTGCTGGGGACTGCGTACGAGTTCCTGCACGGGGGCGTCGACCCGGTCGATCACGGTGTCACCCTGCCCGCCCACGAACTCGCCACCGCGCTGACGTGGCGGGCCGAGATGCTGGTGCGCGAGAACCACCTTGCCCGCACCTACACCCCACTGCCCGTCGAACCACTCTCGATCGAGGACGAAGAAGCCCTCGCACCGCTCGACGAGACGATCGGCGTCACGACCGGCGACGTTCTGCCGGCCGAGTTCGCCGACCCCGACTACCTCCCGGCACCGGCCAATACGCAGACAGTTTCAGCAGCGGTCGATGCGGACGCGCCGTCGATCCCGCTGGGCAGTGATGCCGAGTACCTCGCCTCCCTCGACGCACTCGACGCGCCGCTGGAGTACGACGACGCCCCGCCGCCCGAGTACGACGGTCACAGCGACGATGTCACCGCCGACGATCCGGACGTCGATACCGACGTCGATCCGTACGCGGCGATGCTCGAACACGCACGCGTGTTGGCACTGCCGTACCCGACGGTCACCGCCGACGAACGAGTCCGACTGCTCACCCGCGATCTCGCGGCGGCGAAGGCCGACCACCGCGCGCTGCGCACAGCAATTGCCGACGGCACCAGTCCGACGGTGTTGCACCTGCGCACGGCACTGACCGAGATGCAGGAACACGCGGACCGGCAACGCCCCACCCGGATCGCGATGCTCGACACCCGCCAGGACTGGATGGACACCGAATTCGAGGCCGAAGCGCTCTGGCACCGGATCGACACCGTCATCCGGCCCGCGGTCGCCGCCGACGTCGCAGCCGCCGAGGACGACGACGCCCGTCTGCTCGCTCAGCGTGGTCTCGACTGGGAGATCTGGCGCGCCGGATTCGCCGACGACACCGCGACCGCCGCACGCGTTCGCGCACACGAAGCCGCCGCCGAGTACGAGCGCGTCACCGCCGCCGACGGAGGAGAAGTCACCACAGCCGACGTCATCACAGCCCGCGGAACAGCCGAAAGCATCGACCTCGCCGCACTCGCAGAACTTCAGCAGGAAGTGGACGGCCTCGACGGCATGTTGCTGCGGGCCGAGCACGCAGCGAGGCGTATCGCGGTGACCTCGACACACGCGCAGACCACCGTCGAGGTCCTCGACGCACCAGAAGTCGAGACAGCGGACCACCTCGAGCAGGAAACGCTTGCTCCGATAGAGCTGGTAGTGGAGGACGCAGCCGAGCCTGCCGCCGATCCGCAACCTGTGCTCTCGCCGGCAGACGCCGCCTTGCTCGCGAGGATGGAACAGGACCCGATCAGGCTCGTCCCGGACGCGGAGTTGATCGCGTTCGTCGACCGCGCCGGACGATCGCGCACCGCACCGACCGTCGTCGCGGACACCGAGAAGCTGTACGCCCGCCTCACCGAGCAAGCTGCAGCGATCGCCGCCGCCCGAGAACTCGACGCCGAACTGCGCCGGATCGGGGCAGAACACGAGGCGGCGCGCACCGAACACGCTGCACTCACCGATCGACTGTCGACCGCCAAACGGCGCGACCGCAAGACCCTCGAACCTGGCGCCGATGACGCCCGACTACGGGAAGAGCGCCTCGCACGCCAGGTCCGCGACACCGAGCGGGCGGCCAGCGATGCAGCCGGACGTGTGCGGGCCGAGACCAGCGAATGGCCCGCGATCGTGCAGCGCGCGAGCAACCCCGACCGCCGCGCCGCCGACCTTGCAGCCGCCGCCGTATTCGACACCGCCATCACCGAGCGTGACCGCCGTCTGCGGGCGGTGTCCTTGGCCGGTGAGCGTCACGCCGCCGAACAGCGCATCCGTGCTTCCTCAGCGACAGCCCGAACGGTGGAGGCTCCTGCGATCGACGGAGTCACTGACACGCCGAACCGTCGAACCGCCGATGCTCAGCCCGCCGACCCTGCCGCGCAGAAGAACATCGCGCGGCTACTCGCAGACGCACCCGGACCCGGACGTCCCCGCAGCGGCAAACAGACGCCGCGTCCGCAGCAGCTGCCCGACGTTGTCGTCACCGAACGCCAGCTCGATAACGACCACGGCCTGTAACGAGCTGCCCGGGCGGTCCGGTCGGAATGGGATCGGTGAGGCAATAGCCCGGGCCGTCCACGATCCGTCAGGAAATGTTGACGGACCGTGGATGCGAGCGCTGCGGTTCGTCGACTAGCTGTCGAGGCCGTACCCGTTGTCAGGTTCGTGACCCGGTTCCGGCCCTTCGTGCTCATTGCCCTTCCACGGCTTGGCGGGCCCCGGACCGTCTTCTACTGCGCGGAGGAAGTGTCCGGGCCGAGTCGATGTGTCGCCCGGTTGCAGATGTTCGCTTCCTCCTGCGGTCTGCGCGCTCGCATGTTGAGCAGCAACGGATTTGGCGTGCATCATGGCCCGCACTTCGTCCGCACTTTCCATGCCGAGTTCTTCGACGAGGGCTTTGGTGGGATTGAGCATCAGCGACCACTTCGGGTCGCGGCCCTTCGCTGCCGCGCGTTCCGCGCGGGCGGCGTCGCGCGCGAGCGCTTCTGGGCTGGTCTCGGCTTCCTTGATCTCCCGCCGCAGCCGCGTCACTTCGTTCGAGAGGTCCTTGAGCTGTACCGCTTTCGGGAAGTCCGAGAGCTCGACCAGTTCGAGGTCATCGAGGCGTTGTTCGTCTCGATCGAGTGAGCGTTCGGCCTTCGCGAGGTCGGTGTCGACGGTGTACGCCATGTTCTCCATCCGCGTGAGCAGACCGAGTGAATGTTGGCTGCGATCGCCGTCCCCGATCCTCGGATACAGATCGTGGGCTTCGATGACCTTCGTCGACGACCCGAGACCGGAGAACGACAGATACAGCGCACTGTCCTGGGCCGGGCGAGAGGCCTCGATCGGGAATCCGCTCATCTCCGCGACCACCATCGTCTTGGTCAACCCTTCGCCCTTGAGGGCCTGGTAGGTGCCCTGCAACGCTATGGCCATCGCATTCGCGGCGTCGCTGCGCTTGTCGTAGAACACCCCGCGGATGGTCATACCGGGCCACTGGTCGACCTCGCGCCGGCCTTTGAGCACCGGTGCTGCTTCTTTCAATCCGGCGACCCGCTGGCGTGCGCGGGGTACTTCACGGCGCAACCGATCGCGGTCGCGTTCGATGGAGCGTTGCTCGGCGAAATGCGAATCCGCTTCGGACTGGAGCTCCTGAAGCTGGGAGTCCAGCTCGATCTGCTGGATATATCGATCGTCACCGGTGGCCAGGGCCTTGGTCATCGCCGAGTTCTCGGCGAGCGAATCGCTGTCGAGGTCGACCACCCGCCGCATCGACCGGTCCGCTTTCTTGAGCTGTTCGATGAAGTGCGCCTTGCGGTGCACGGTCTGCCACATGACGGTGTCGAAGGTCTTCTCGGCGACGTAGTTGAACACCTTCACGTGCGCGTTCTGGTTGCCCTGCCTGATGATTCGGCCCTCGCGTTGTTCGAGGTCGGCCGGTCGCCACGGCACGTCGACGTGATGCAAGGCGATTGCGCGGTCCTGGATGTTGGTGCCGGTGCCCATCTTCTCGGTGGACCCGAACACCACCGATACCTTTCCGGTGCGGCACATCTCGAACAGGCGGGCCTTCTCCGACGGCTTCGGGTAGTCGTGGACGTAGGCGATCCGGGCGGGCTCCATCCCGCCGGCGAGCAGCTCGGCGCGGATCCCGTCGTAGATCGACCAGGACCCGTCGGCTTTCGGGGTGGATCGGTCGCAGAACACGATCTGCAACGCACCCGGTGTCGGGTGCGGTTCGCCGGAGGCATCGAGGTAGTTGTTCTCGCTCGATTCGTTGTGCACGTTCAGGATTCGTTGCGCGACGATGTGCGCGCGCGAATGCTCCTGCGGTGCCGGGTCCATGTGCGCGACCCTCGGGTCGAGGGTGGCGTTGCGGCCGTCGTTGGCGACCTTGAGCGCATTGTCGAGATCGGGGCGTTTGACGTCGGCGTTATCGGCCCGGTAGCCCAGATCGGCGATGAAGTCCTGCACTTCCAGGGCCGGGGTGAAGGTGACGTCGGTGTTGCGTCCACCGTCCTTGACCGGAAGGTTCGCCGGCACCTGATCGCGGGTGACGGCGTCGGTGTAGACGCTGGTCATACCGATGAGATCGCCGACGTTGGTGAATTCACCGACTCGGGTGATGGCCCGCAGTCTCGATCCGGACGAGTTCAGCTCGACCCGTTCGACGGTGTCGGTGAACGTCGCTCCCCAGTCGTTGATCGAGGCGACCCCGGCGTCCTCAAGGAGATCCGGACGCAGGTAGTGCTGCATCACCCACAGCTCGGCGAGAGAGTTCGCGACCGGGGTGCCGGTGGCGAACGTGGCCACGCGTTCGACGTACTCCTCCGGCGGGATGCCTTTGGTGATCGCTTCCTCGCGGCGCATCGACCGCAGATACTTCAGCTTGAGGTCCATGTCGGTGGCCCGGTGCGAGCCGTCGTTGGCGAGCTCGGTGACCCCGGACGCGCGGGCGAGGTTCTTGAACTCGTGGGCTTCGTCGACGAACAGGTAGTCGCAGCCCGACGCCTCGAACGTCAGACCGCGATCCTTGCCGGCCTGTTCGAGAGCTGTCTCGAGTTTTTCCTCGAGCTTGGCCTTCATCGCTTCGAGCCGTTTCTTGGTCTGGCGGCCCTCGACATCGCCCAAATCCGCGTCGATGGCCTGGACCTGGCTGCGGATGTACTCGGCTTTCGTGCCGGGGTCGACCCCGATGGAGGAGAACGCCGACCGCGGCACGATGACCATGTCCCAGTCCTGCGAGGCCGACTGTGCGACGAGCAATCGGCGCCCTTCGGCGTCGGTGGCCGCCGATCCGGAGAGGATCCGTGCGCCGGGATACCACTGACCCGCTTCGCGGACGACCTGGTCGATGATGTGGTTGGGCACCACCACCCACGGCTTGTCCGCCAACCCGAGGCGCTTGAGCTCCATCGCGCCCATCAAGATGGTGCCGGTCTTGCCGGCCCCGACGACGTGATCGAGCAGAACCGTCGGCTCGGAGACGATCCGGGCCGCGGCGTCGCGTTGATACGGGTACGGCGAGTATTTCTCACCCAGGCCCGGGAAGGCCATGTGCGCGCCCGAATGCACAGGTGCGACAAGCGAATTGAACTTGTCGTTGTAGATGTCGAGGAGCTGCTCGCGGCGGACCTCGTCGGAGTGCAACGCCCACTGCCCGAACTCCTGTGCCAGGCGTCGCGCCTTCGACTGGGCGGCGCGGGTCGCGGCATCGTGAATGCCCGGTGCCCCGGCGCTCTCGCGGAACTCCTTGGAGGTGGCGATCTCGATCGGGTCGCTGTTGAGCAGGTCGGTGAGCAGTTCCTGCCACTCGTAGTCACCGGATCGCATTCCGGCGTTGCCGATCCCGCGGTCCTCGGCCGGGCGGTGCTCGAAGTTGTACTTCGTCGACCACGCCCCACGTTTGGGGACCAGTGCCCATTTGAGATTCTGCGTCCCCGAGTCCGCATAGTGCCCGACCGTGACCGACCATCGTCCCGATGCTCGCTCGATGGTCACCGGAACATCGCCCGGCACCTCGAAGGTCTCGCGCACGAACTGGACGTAGGTCGGGGTCGGCACCCACGTAGCACCGAGGGCGACGTCGGGGTCGGTCTTACGCGGAGGAATGACGGCGGTCAGGGCGTCGACGTTGGCTTGGTAGCGGGGATCGAGCGCGGCGATCTCTTCGGCGTCGGCGAGCTTGGTGCGGACATTGCCCGACAAATAGTTCGAGGCCGATACCCAGCGGGTCGGATCGGTCAACGTACGGAAAGCGCGTCCCTCCATCTGGGTCTCGGCCTGCTCGACCGTGGTCCCGAGCAGCTCGGCGATCCGCCCGACGTCCAGACGCGCTTGCTCGTCGAGGCTGATGGCCATCGCCTCGTCGACCGTCTCGGCGTGGCTGCGCAGCTCACGCGAATGCAGGACGTCGGTGTGGAAGATCGCCGCCTTGCGGGCCGTCATGGTCTCCTCGTCGAAATGCTCGAGGGAGAGCACCGCAGCGAACGTCGGATCGGTGCGCAGGGCCTTGCCGAGGTGGCTCTGCAGCTTGGTGGGCTGGCGGGGGGTGATCCACGCATCGTCGGAGAGGCGGTCGTAGACATCTTCGGGAACCTCTCCGGCGTACGGGTCGCCGGCAACGCCTTCGTCCTTGCGCCAGGTGTCGATCAGCTTCGCCAGAGCGGCGTCGTGCTGGGCTTCGGTGAGGTCCTTGGGTATCGACATCTTGAACCGGTTGATCGGGCCGTAGCGGGCAACGTAGGCGTCGTACTGCTCGCTCAGGATCTCCCGCAAGGCTTGCCGCTGACTGGGGTCGGTGGGGCCGCGTTGCGCGTCGATGAGGGCATGGGTGGTGTCGCGGAGCGCGAGCAGCTCGCCCCATTCGGCGACCTGCTTGGCTCCGCGAGTGTTCACCGGCTCCCAGTCGCGTGAGTTCCAGCGTTCGATGGTCTCCATCTGCGCGTCGTGCCGCAGCGTTCCCACCGCGAGCTCGTCCTGCGCCGGGCCGTTCCCGATCGCCAGCAGTCCGCGCTCGAAGTCCTCCCGGGTGGGCCCGAGGGTGTCGCGCCACGATGCGGTGAGCCCGAGCCCGTCGGTCTTCGCGGCATCGACGATCGCGGTGAGTCGATCCTCGATCAGGGCCGCGAGGTCGACGTCGCTGTCGGGGGCGTCGACGGACAGGGTCTCGTTGCCGTACATCCCGTGTCCGACCCGCAGCTCACCGAGCACCCATTCCGGGTGATCGGTGTAGACGGCATTGATCGGTACACCCTTGTCCTCGCCGGCATCGCCCCGGGCGGTGGCGTTCTCGAGCTGCAAGAACCGCTCGGTCAACGGCGCAGGCTTGGCCCCGTCGGCGCGGCGACGCAACACGAGAATGTCGGTGACGACCTCCGTCCCGGCGACGCGCCGGAATGCGTTGGACGGCAACCGGACTGCCCCGACGAGGTCGCCGAGGGCGGCGATGTCGCGGCGGGCCCGCTGGTTCTGGGCGTCGAGGGTGTAGCGGGAGGTTAGGACGGTGACGTACCCGCCGGGTGCGGTCATCGCCAACGATTTGACGATGAAGTGGTTGTGGATCGAGTGCTTGGCCTGGTTGTGGACCGGGTCGTAGAGCCGGTAGTCCCCGAACGGGACGTTGCCGATCGCCGCGGTGAACGAGCTCGCCGGTGCGGTGGTCTTCTCGAATCCTTCGGCGCGGATCTGCGCCGACGGATTCAACGCGGCGGCGATCGCGGCAGTGGTGGCGTCGAGCTCGACCCCGACCATCTGCGCCGAGCTGGGGGCGTGAGCGATGAATGTGCCCGACCCGCAACCCGGTTCGAGAACGCGGCCGCCGGTGAACCCGGCCCGCATCGTTGCCTTCCACATCGCCGCGGCGATCGCCGGGTCGGTGTAGTGAGCGTTGAGGATGGTCCGCTGCGCCTGCGCCCAGGCGGTGTCGTCCAGCAACGACCGGATCTGCTCGCGTTCGGCCGCCCAATCGTCGCGGCGCGGGTCGAACACCTGCGGAGTCGCACCCCAACTCGACCACCGGGCCAGCACCGCCTGCTCGTCGGCGGTGGCGTACCGATCCTGCGCGGTCACAGCCGCCAGTACCCGTAGGGCTTCGATGTTCGCTGCCACACGGGCTTTCGCTCCGGACGGCACCAGTATCTCGGTGCCGGGCCGGAAGTCGACAGGCTCGACATTCCACAGTCGCTCGGCGACGGTCTGTGTGTCGACCACCATCCCTTCGGTGGTGTCAGGGACTGCGATCGCCGGGGAGGCGGGGACAGTCTCGGATACCGGTTCGGTCGTCTCCGGCATCGGTTGGGCTGTGGTGGAGTCGGTCTCGACGCTGGGCGGGGGAGTGCTCTGCGTGGGGAGGAGTTGGTCGACGCGGCGGCCGTCGACGGCGATCAGGTGCCGACTCTGGTTGCCGTAGCTCACCGCTGCAGCGTGATCGTCGGGCCCGAGGGTCTTCTGATTCTCTTCCGGAATCAGCGACACATCGCCCGCGCGCCGCAGCTCCATCAGCGCGTCGGTGACCTGGTCGGCGGTCAGCGTCCCGTCGAGGTCGGCGCGGATCCGCGCCAACCGCACATACGCTTCGTCTTCACGCGAGAGCCGGCCGTAGGCATCACGCACCAGCTCCGTCGCCGACGGCGTCGGTGCCGAAACGTCGACGGCGACGTCTGGGGCGACCTCCGGTGC
>NZ_LVCU01000199.1:0-1362 GCF_001647185.1 Rhodococcus sp. EPR-147 | reverse complement strand
ATCTCGGTGCCGGCCGGGTCGATCGGTGCGGCCCCGTCGGCGTCGAACGAGAACAGATCCAGTTGAGCGTCGGATTCGCTGCGGCGGGTTACTTTCCGGTTGCCGCGTGCTCGGCCACTCTCTCGTCGAGCTGGCTGGTGAACGATGGATACAGCGGGTGGCTCTGCGATGTCGGGTAGGGCTCGTTGTCCTCGATCCTCGCCGCTATCAGATGCGCTGCGTAGTAGAGGAACTGCACCGGTCGGCCCTTCCACAGTTGGTCCGTCAGCCGGTCCGCTTCCTTGTCCGGGTCCGCGCAGTTGAGCGGGTTGCGCCACCGCTCCGGATCGCTCTTGTGGACCTGAATCCGCGCCTGATCCCGTTCCGCTTCGGCTTCCGGGCTCTCCTGGTCCGGTGGGTAGGCCTCCATCTCCGGCGGGAGCTGGCCGTAGATCTCCTCGTTGATCACGAAGTCCGTCGCCTGCGCCCACGCCTGGTTGATCATCCCGACCTTCTCCATGTACGGGGGCGGCTGGCCGTTGTCGCGCATGTAGCGTTGCAGCACTTGCTGTTCCATGACGATCTTCATGTTGTCGATCCGCTCCGCGATTCGCTCGCTCTCGGTCTCGAGGAACGCCTGCTGATCGGTCGGACTCAGCTCCTGCGGGAGCCCCTGGTGCTCCAAGTAGAGCTTCATTATCTCCTGCGTTATCGGGTCGATCATGGGTGTCACTGTCCTCTGTCTCGGCGAACAAATCGAGTTGGAAATCGTCGGAATCTTTAACCACGGTGTGCGCTCCTGAAGTCGGGCGAGACGTCTGTGCGACCCGCACTGCCCGGGACCGGGCAGGGATCGTTAACGTCGTCGTCGGCCGGAGACGCACTCTCCGGCCACATCGGACCTGGTGGGTCTAGCCGGACCCACCAGGTCCCTTCGGTCGATCGAATCGGTAGTTGTGTCAGGCTCCACCCGAATCGTCAACATATCTTGACGAACCGGGTGGAGCATTCAGTCGAGCCCGTCGAACCAGCCCGCTGGGGGCAGAGTCAACGTTCGCCGCAGCGGCGGGGTCGCGACGTGCTTGTCTCTGCTGCACAGATACATCGGGCCACCGTCCGGATCGAGCAGTACGCGCAGCATCGGGTCCGCGTCGTGGATCCACCAGGCACTCGGAGCCCCGAGATTTTCGCTCGCCTCCGCGCCCTCCCACGCCAGCCACAGATCACGCAGGCGTCGCACCACTTCGTCGTGTCGCCACCACTCGGGACAGAACACCCGGCCGCTCTTACCGGCGGTGCCGCTGAGCTTGCGGGTGATCAGAGTCGCGAACCAGGTGTCGAACCAGTCGAACATCGACTCGTACTGCCGCTCCGGTGCCGACG
>NZ_LVCU01000198.1:0-9619 GCF_001647185.1 Rhodococcus sp. EPR-147 | reverse complement strand
ATCTCGGTGACCTCGTCGAGGTCGACTGCATCCTCGTCGAGGAGAATCTGTGCCTTCTCGGGGATTCCGTATCGCTCGGCAGAGGCGGTGATGGCGTCGGCGTTCGGGCCGTCGGACCAGTACAGCTTCTTCATCAGCACCGGCCGGTTGCCCGAAATCTGCACCAAGGCGCGGGTTTTCGGGATCGCGGCAAGGTCGTCGACGGTCATGATCGGTTCCTTCGACCAGGACTGCGACCTCGAGGTCGAGCCGCTGTCGAACATGCCGCCGCCCCGTGAGGCCGACCAGCGTTCGACGTCGTGATCGCCGACGAGCGCCGACAGGTCCGACAGGGTGGTCTTGTCCTTGATTCCGCCGCCGTACCAGAGGAAGTTCGCGGCATCCTGAAGTTGCTTGACCCCGTCCTGGCCCCACACCTTCTGGGCCTGGGAGAGGTTCTGCACGATCGTCATCAGGCAGATCCCCTGCGAGCCGAGGTGGGAATACCACGCCGGGAGCTCGGGGAGACGGCAGACGTTCGCGGCCTCGTCGAGGATGCACAGCATCGGTACCGGCATCCGCCCGCGCGGGCTGCGGCGAGCGGTGCGCTGAGCGGCGTCGATGATCGACCCGATCAACGCCGTGGTCAGCGCCGACGACGAGTCCGGCCCTTCCTTCGACAAGGCGTACAGCGTGTCGGTGCTGGTTACGAACTTCTCGATCACGAACTCGCGCATCGAATGCGGGTAGCGCACGCCCCTGCCGATGTCGGTGTCGAGGACCGCGCCGAGCGAGACATCCACCCGCTCGGGTGGAAGCACGCTCATCACGTAGGTCTGCTCCTCGAGCAACCCGATGAACCGGCGAGCCATGTCGTACAGGCCATCTCGCTGGCGCGGGTTGAGCCCGCGCACCGATTGCAGCCGCATCGCGACGATCTGATGGTTGTGTTCCTCGAGGATCTTCTGGGGGAGTTCGTTCTCCTCGTCGGAGAGCCAACCGTAGACGTGCAGCAGATCGCCACCCGCACACGATGCCGCCAGCATCATCTGCGCGAGCAATTCCTGTGCACCACCGTCGAAGTACGCATCGACGCGAGCCGAATCATCCTTCGACGCGGCAGCGAAATAGGAGGCGAGCTTGCGGGCCGCGACGATCGAGGTGACCCCGCGCAGCGGATTCCACCAGAACCCGTCACCACCGGTGCGGGGGCCTTCGGCGATCCCCTGTAGGTCGTAGCGCCACACCGCGCCGAGTTCCTCGCGAACGCCGCGGGTGAGGTCGTGGCCGTCACGTTTGTTGGAGGTGAACATTGCCGCCCCCGGTGCGGTGCACAGGGCGTCGATCGCCATCGCGGCCGTTTTACCCATGCGAGGTCCGGCCAGGGCGAACATCATGTCCTCCCAGGACATGTACACCTTCTGGTTGCCTTGGACCGTGCGGCCGACGATGACTCCGATGTCGGCGTCGTCGAGGGTGTCCCGGTCGGCCAGATCCGACCGCAGCGACTTCGCGCGATCACGGGCCTGCTTGCCCGTCACCCCGGTCAGCTTCGACGTCGAGCCCATCAGACGGGCCTTGGCGTCGACATCGTTCTTGCCGCCGCGTGATGCCCGAGCGGCCGCAGCGACGCCGGCGAGACCGGAGCCGATGATTACCGCCATCACGAAGATCACTGTCGACACCGTCGGCCACGTCAGCTTCCCGCCGGCCACGGAGAACAGTGCCTGAAACGGATTCCCGGGGATCGACTCACCGGTGTCGGTGAACGCGTGCCCGAGCCAGAGCGATCCGTATCCGAGGGCGATCAGCACGATCACCAGCGATATCGCGATCAACGGGAACATCGACGACTGCGTGCCGGCACCCTTGGCGGTCGGCCTTTTGGTCACCATGCGTCCACACCACCCTCGACGGCCGCGTCGACGCCGCGGTCGAGCTCGATGACCTGCGCGACCCGGTCGGTGATGTCGACGACCGAGTCCGACGACTGTTCCTGGCGCGGTGTCTCCCGCAGCAGGTCGACCAGCCTCAGGGGTTCGACGTCGGCGGAGGTGGAGGACACGTCGAGGGTGTGTTCGGCAATGTCGTCGAAGTCGAGGCCATCGAGCTCGGCGGGCAACTCCAGCGCATCCATCGACAGACCAGGACGGAGCACCGCGTCGTCGATACCGTTGTCGACCAGACGTTCCCGCCACGCATCCTCGTGCACAGCCGTCCGGTTGACGGTGGCGTCCGCCCACTCCTGCTGGGTGGGATCGGTGAAGGTCTGTGCGGTGATCAGCTCGTGCGCGACACCGGACGCGGCGAGATACGCCGCCGCCCGCGCCAACGACACGTCGGTGTCGAGCATCCCGAACGCGCGACTGTCACTGCGCGGCTCGTACGAGTGGGAGCGGCTACGGATCTCCTCGCGGCGCACGTGCGCCCGATCGGGCAGGTTACGGCGTCGAGCGGCAGCCAGGGTGGCGCGGCGACCGCGTTCGTAGGCGGCGGCAGCGATCTGGGAGCGGCGCTGCAGCTCTGCGGTCGAAACAGAGCGAGTGGTCATCGAGGTTCACCACCGTCGATGGTGAACGAGATGTGGTCAGTGCTGGGGGAGAGCGAATGAGGAATCGACATGGAGGGCCTTCACTGGGAGCGTCGGCCAGCCCACAGCACGAAGACACCGATACCCGAAAACGGTGCGGTGCAGCGCTGTCGCTGGATGGACGCTCGACCGTGACCCTCATCGACGGTCGAACTGGATTCACCTTAATACATGTACGCGACATTTTGCGGCGCCCGCCGCAGCGGCGAGCCGGGCCGAAAAATAAGCGGATCTTCAGGTATCTCGTACGAGTCTGTCGACCTTCTATCCGGTGGGCAGGTCGATGACCCCTGTGAAGTTCGGGTTCAGGGGATGGAACAGAAGCCGTAGGCGAGAACAGTGGCATACAACCTGCGGGCCGTTCCCAATCCCATCCCGCCCAGACCCTGAGACGCAGCCGTGATAATTTGTGCGTCGGTGGCCCCCCGCTTAGCGTCAAGACACAGCCTTGCTCCGAAGTCTCGGACGGTGTAAAACCCGTATTCGTCTATTACAGTGCCGCCAAGGTGATTCTTCAGCGCCTCGGAATAGCCGGGGAGGCCAGAGCGAATGGCAGGTGGGGCGGAATCTTGCTCTGGCGCTGTGGTCGCGTTGACGGTTGCAACCGTCCCACCAGTGATACCGGCAAGCAGTACGACTGCAAGCAGTTTTGTCCGTAGTGCAGCGTTCATCGGGAATCGCTTTCGTTCTCGGTGGGAGATATTCGGGTGGGGTCGTCAGGGGCTGTGCCTGCCGTCCATTGTGAACCGTCGAACCATCGAAACCCGTTAGCTTGGTAGGGATCTGGATACCAGCCCGCAGGTGCGGTCGGTAGGGGTGCGTGATTAGTAGGGTCTTGGTCGGTCGTGTCGCGCTGCGGTGTCGCCGGGGCGCTGCTTTTTTTGGTCGGGGTCGCGGTCTTACTGCTGGCGTTCACGGCGTTGACGAGGTTCGACCATGGCAGTTTGCGCAGTCCGAGGAATGCGACCGCGACGCCTAGGACAACGGCAGGCCACGCGATCCACCGGCGAAATGTGAGCGCGTCGGTGCATTTCGTGAACGGCGCAGTGTCGAGGTCCAAGGGAGTTGGGATGCCCAGGTCTTCTGCGAGATCGGTGTCGAATCTGGCGTACAGCCTCGAGGGCTCACTGTTGTCCCTGGTGATCGTATTGCCACATGCAGCGTTCAAGCCGTACGACGAGACCGACACGGGGTAGAAGAGCAGGACGACCCCGGCCAAAGCCAAAAATACGCCCACGAGCGCGGTCGCCCTGATTTGCAGACTGCGATCCTGCGTAGAGCGTACAGACACTGATACCAACTTTCGGCCTAAGCCGGTCCCCGATAGAACCGTTCGCATCGCTATCGGCACCGGGGGCTGTTCCGTTTCATCAGCTGGCACTACTTCGTTTGGGAGCTGAGCTTTTACGGGGCGGCCCCTAAGAGTCCCAGCGATCGACTGCATCATTCTTGGCTGCGCTCGGTGGGGTCCTCGGAGGGATTGAAACTGACTCAACCCTCGTCAAAGAGGCCGACGGCGTAACAAAGCTCGTCGCTGTCATCTCTACAATAAGCAAACCTGCTTAGGCGTACTGCGGACATAGATACTTCAAAGCAGGCTCGTTCATTGGCCCGCCATCTTGTTCCGCTTCTTCAATAGCAGCGTCTCCGCTTAGACCTGTGTCACCTAGTTCCGAGCAGAGGCCTAGTGCCTGGGAAAGGTCCACGACTGCAGTGCTCTGAAGCACCTCGAACTGCGCTCGAATCTGTTCCTCGATCTCATCTGAAGACAATTCAGACGAGGCCGGTTCCTGCTTCTGCGCCTCCACATTGTCTCGAAAGTTCAGTGTTGAGTACAGAGCGCTGTACTCCCCTTCGCATCGCCAGCGACTGAAGGTTGCGAGACCTCTCTCTGGCACTTCGGGCAGTACCGTTTCAAGGTAGGGGGGCATGTCTTCAGTGGGCTCGAACTGCACATCTAGTTGGCCTTGAGGGGTTCCGAGCGCTGCGGCGACGGACTTCAACCCAGCTGTGCGAGCGTTGCCAATTTCGACGAACTCTTGCGCGCTGACGTTCGGACCGTCGTAGATGAAGCAGCCCGTCTCGTAGGCACTGGATGTTGCTGTTGCACTTCCCTCGCTGCTTTCGACTTCTGAAGTAATGCCCGGCTGAGGTACATCCACCTGGTTTTCACCAGTTGACGAGCATGAGACGGCGGTCATGATTGCAAGCGGAAGCATGAATATTGCGTGTGAGCGTCGCATGTCGGGGTCCGATCTGTGGTGCTATCGAGGACGCGCCTATCACAACGCGATGCAGCGTACCGAAGCTTACTGAATCCAGCCGCCTTGAAAATCGGTCGAATGAACGAACATCGCAGGTGCGCATCTGCGTCGATCGATCTTTCCTAAGGGCTGGTCCGTGCTGTGGGACGCAAAACCCGCACTTGAGTCGTCCAGTAACCGAACGCCGCGATGTGCGCGTCTGAATGCTCCCGGCCTGGCCATTTCGCTTCCGCCACCCAACACGGGCGCTTGGCTATATCCGAGTCACGGTCGGGCGACAAGGATCGGTCGGGTCTCACTTCACCGCGCGGTACATATCCGATATTTGGTCTGGTGATCATTTGAACCACGACTCGGGTGCGTTTGCCGGTGGCCCGATCTTGCCGTTGTCGATGATGTATTCGCCCGGGTAGCGGCGGTTGGCAGCGGGATGCTCGGGAGCGGGTATTTTCACCAGAAAGTTGTTCTTGCGCAACCGTGATGGCCTGTAGGTGCCGGCGAACGTGATCATGACTGCGCCGCCGCGACCGGATGGTCCACCGTCGAGTAATTCTCGTCCGGTGTTGAACGTTTCGGCGATGTCGCGGCCGTCGTTTCCCACGGTGATGCTGCCGTCGTGATGGAGCTCGACAAAGGTGCCGTTGTCCGCGGCGACCGTGGCCGCCGTGGCCCGCCCGGCCTGCGGGTCGAGGTCGACGGCGAAGTCGGGAACCTTGCCTGCGCCGCTGGGCGGGTCCACGTCGAGTTCTCGGCCGACACCGAGGGTGACGTACTGACCCAACGCGGTATGTCTGCCGGTATCGACGACCTCCCAGAGATGTTTCCTGGAGGCAACTTTGACGCGTCCGTCTAAAAAGATGCTGACCCAGTCGAATCCGTTGGAGAGCACGACGCGTTTGCTGTTCGGTGCCATTGCTACAGGATCGTGCACAGCAGTGTGCTGAGCAATCGCAGGGCTCTTCAGTCGGTGGGCTGACGCCGGATGAAGTCCGACATCCCCGGCACGGTGAACGCGATCCGGCCGTGTTCGGGGGACCAGATCAGGCCTTTGCGGATCAGGGAGTCGCGGACGTCGCTGACACCGGTCGTCGTTTGTCCCATCGCCGCGGCGACGACTCCCGAACGCGGTGCGTCGTCTGCAGCGAGGGCAATGGCGCGCATGTAGCGCCGCTCCCTGTCGGAGGGGCGGTTCCATCGTGAGGGGAAGAAGCCTTCGTCCAGAGCTCGCCGGCCTTCCTCGACCGCGTGGTGGGCGTCGTCTTCGTCGAATACTGCTGTGGCGGCGACGTTCCAGACGGCTTTGCCGTATTCCTGCAGGAAGTACGGGTACCCGCCGCTGGCCTCGACGAGAAGGGCCAGGGCATCGGGGGTGAAGGACCCGCCGTGCTGGTTGACCGGGATCTCCAGAGCTTCGGCAGCATCGGCCGGTGCCAGGGGACCGATGGTGCTGTACGCAAACTGCCGCTCCGCGTAGGACCGGTTGTCGGCGAGCACCGACGGAAGGTTGGGCAGGCCCGCGCCGATGACGAAGAACGGCCACTCCCGCTGGCTGGCCCGATGCTGCACCGACAGCAACGCGCCGAGGAGATCGGAATCGAGGTCCTGCATCTCGTCGATGAACAGCCCGAACGCGGTGCCCTTCTTCTTCATCGCGGCACTGATCGCCTCGACGAGTTCTTCGAGATCGAGGTCGATGTCTCCGCTGGCGGCACCGTGATCGAGTGACAATTCGACTTTTGCCGGTCCGACCCCGACGCCGAGGGTGAACCCGCGGGCGAGGGAGATCAGGTCATCGAGCGCCTTCTGCATCTGATGTTTACGGCTGAACCGGCGCAGGCCGGAAGCGAGTTCGGACCCGAGCTTGGCGCGCACGGCGCTGACGCCGGACTCGTTGGGTCGCGCCTCGAGCCCGATCGTCAACCAACCTTGACGTTCGGCGTGTTCGGACAGGTTGTTGAGCAGTGTGGTTTTGCCGACGCCGCGCAGGCCCGACAGGATCATGCCGCGGTCGTAGTTGCGGTTCTTGCTCCTGGCCACCAGGAGGTCGAATTCTTCGCGTTGGCGGGTGCGACCTTCGAGCGCGGGAGGGCGCAGGCCCGATCCAGGCTTGAACGGGTTCAGGGCAGGATCCATATGGCAAACTATAGTCGTTTATGGAGAACAGCACCATAAATGTCAATAAACCTCCATACGCTGGTCACGGCAACACGGACGCGCCACGGACAGCGCCCGCTGATCGAGCCGGCAACACACTCCACGCCGTCTGCGACACGCTCACCTCGCAGGTCCTGTGTTCGCAAGGCGGCCGGGTGGATGATCGGGCGATGGCGACCGTCCTCGACAGTGCCGGTCTGGACCGGCTCACCGCTGCAGTCCTGGCATTGAACCCGCGCCCGCGCGAGCGGCGATGGGTCAGCCTGAGTTTCGCGATCGTCGATGCGGTCTGGAGTATCGGCGCGACTTACGCCACCACCGTCGTGCCCCTGGTTTCCCGTGTGGCGGCCGACTTCGGCGTCAGCCAGCCCTCGGTGCCGAATTCGGAACCGCCGATACCGGATCCTGTCTCGCTGGGGGCCTTTCACGCCCGATTTGATGTCGACTCGCTCACCGCACGCACCAATCGCCAGCGGACCTCCGCCCGCGGCGGCACCAGCAAAGCCCACGCCGTGCTCGACCACGTCGAGATCTTCCGCGCCGCCGGCATCGACACCCTCGATCAGGCCCGCGCGATCATGAGCGACGGACCGGCATTCGATCGTCTCGATACCGCGCTGCAGGCCGTACCCGGGGAAGGTGGGCACGGTGTGCGCCGCGGATACCTGTGGATGCTGATCGGCGACGACGACCGCATCAAGCCCGACCGCATGGTGCTGCGATGGCTCCGCAGCCAGGGCGTTGCGGCATCGCCGGTCACCGCTACCGCGATCGTCCGCGAAATCGTCGCCCGCATCAACGACATCCCCGGCGAACGTCGCACCACTGCATGGGAAGTCGACCACGTCCTGTGGCAGGCCGGCCGCGCCCTGCCCGCATGACGTCCGGCGACGTCGTGGCCACCGGATCGGGCCAGCCGCCGCAGAAAGCGGACGTCCTCGCGCGGGCCTGCGCCGCGCTCAGCAACGGAGACGACAACGCAGCCAAAGCCATCATCGACACCGACTACCCACACGTTGTCGGCACAGTTGCGCAACGCCGATACACGCTCCCCGAGATGCTGCGCACGTTCTATCGCGATGGCTTTCTCGACCGCTACTCCGGCGACCGACTGATCCACCCGGGAGCATTGAGGTTGCTGTCGGTCGTGCTGCCGAACGAATTTCCCGCACATTCGAATTGGAAGATGACCGAGACCCATTTCGCGTTCTGGGAGCTGTTCCCGACCATCGATCACCTCGACCCTGTCGCCCGCGGGGGAGCAGACGAGGCCTCGAACTGGGTGACCACCTCGATGCTGCGCAACTCCGCCAAAGCGCACTGGAGACTGGACGAGCTCGGCTGGACGCTGCACCCGCCCGGTGATGCGCAGCAATGGGACGGCCTGTCGGGCTGGTTCACCGACTACCTCACCGAGCATCCGGGATTGGAATCCTCTTCGGGCTACCTGCGCCGGTGGCTGCGCGTCACCCGTGCCGTTCAGGCCGAACGCGCGTGAACCGTGGGGCACGTCAGACGTAGGAAGCCAGGCGAGTCGTGGTCCTGGGCCGGGCGAATATCGGGTTCGGCTGATAAGCAGCCCTTATGTCAGGCTGCTCGCCCTCAACGAACTGCCTGAATGCGAACGTCAAGCAGCTACTCCAACCGCGGCCAGAGCTAATCTTGCGCCCTCCGAAGACAACGCTGCCAGCAGTGCGCCGCCGATCGAATCGCCCAGGCGACGCAGCATACTGACGCGCCGACCTACTACCGCTGGATCGGGGCTGTCTCCCGACACAGACGATTCAAAGTCAGTAATTGCCTGATCGACATCCGCCCGAACGTCGTCGTGGTCGTCGACTTCTTCAGCAGCCGCCCGTAGCTCCCTGATCAACGCCGCAAGATCTTCGCTCGCGACACCGTTTGTCTGCGACTGTGACGACGCAGTTCCTTGGCCGATCACGCCACTATTCGTACCTACAGAGATGCTGTTGTTGTCCTGCGACCCATACACGTTCACACTCACAGCGGCATCCACTCTCGTTCCCGACGGTAGTTCGTTCATAGGAACACCGGTGGTGATGTCAGCAACCAACTCCACCAATGTAGTACGAACGATATCGACTATCCCCGCAACTGCGGCACGGTTCACCTGGTAATAGATCCTGTCCACTTGCTGGAATGAAGATAGGCGGCCCGACCACAGCATCGCGGCCTCAGCCAGCCCGGGTCGAGTTATCGCGATCGACGAATCCTGTGCGTCAGAGAGCTCGACGAGCTCCTGGATCGACTGTCTGAACTGGACCGGGCCCGAGACGAACTCTCGGGCCTCCTCGGGGAGCGAAAACACCGAAATCTGCTCTCCTCTGCGGAACAATGGGCCGTTCTGGGTATCCATGAACAGCGGCAGGTGCATCTGTCGATACTCAGGAAGGTCTACGCCGTCGCCATAGCCGCGCAGCTCGGCCTGCGCCCAGCTTCGAAGTCCAGTAGAACCGGTCGACGAACCAAGCATCACGCACGTCCTGAGCAACCCGGCGACGGGAGCATCCTCGTCGAGTACTCGGCTTCTTAAATCTCCCAGCAGCGAGTCGTTGGTCATGACCGATTGTCGCATTGAAACTGAAAATGCCGTGAATGGCGTCTGCAGTCA
>NZ_LVCU01000197.1:0-5283 GCF_001647185.1 Rhodococcus sp. EPR-147 | reverse complement strand
CGCTCTGTTCGCGATGATCGAGAAGATGCGTCAGGTAGCCACGTCGGCAGAGCGGGACACCAAACGAGCCCGACGTAATCGCACTCGCCGTGCTCACCTGAGCAGCGTCACCACATCACCGAACGCGATGGGCCCGCCCGAGAGTCGCCCCGGTACCGACCAAGTACCGGTTCCGATCTTCGACGACATCGAAGAATGGTGAATCGATGAACGACGACCCCCGAATCACTCCTGCAGGCGACGGTAGCGGCGAAGACATCGACCCCGGTAGTGCGGATCTGATCCACCTGCGAAGTTCGGTCAGATCGATAGCGGGTCTTCCTGCTGCACAACGCATCAGGCACATTCGTACGGAACGGTGGATCGGGTATCCGCGTGCACGGTCGGTGATCGTGCACCTCGAGACGTTGCTGGTGTGGCCGGATCGGCAACGAATGCCGAACCTGCTACTGATCGGGCCGACGAACAACGGCAAGTCGATGATCATCGAGAAGTTCCGGCGTGCGCACCCCGCTGTCAGCTTGCCCGACCGTGAGCACATACCGGTGTTGTGTATGCAGATGCCCCCGGACCCAGCACCCGGACGGTTCTACCTCGCGATGCTCGCTGCCCTCGGAACGCCGATGCGCCCGCGAAGCCGCGTTCACGAACTAGAACAGCAAGCGGTGACGCTGTTGCGAGCAACCGGGGTTCGGATGCTGATCATCGACGAGCTCCATAATGTTCTCGCCGGTCGCGACAACGTGCGCCGAGAATTTCTGAACCTGTTGCGGTTTCTGGGCAACGAGCTGCGGATCCCTCTCGTCGGAGTCGGTACCCGAGAGGCGTACCTCGCGATCCGCAGTGATGCACAGTTGGAAAACCGTTTTCACCCCATGACGCTGCCGATCTGGACCAACGACACCGACACCCGCTCCCTGCTGGCGAGCTTCACCGCCAGCTTCCCGTTGCGTGCGCCCTCGTACCTGACATCGGCGGAGATGACCGATTACCTCCTCACCCGGTGTGAGGGCACCATCGGCGAACTGGCCACGCTGTTGACCGCGGCCGCAGTGACCGCAATAGAAGCCGGAGAGGAAGCGATCACCTCACAGGTGTTGACCCAAACCGCCTACTTCGGGCCCACCGAACGCCGCCGCCACTTCGAACGGCACCTGGCATGACACCAGCCGATGCCCCTGCAGCGCACACAGCGCTCGACCACAGTGCGCATCCGCCGTGGCCGCTGCGCCCGCAACCACTACCTGGCGAGACTCTGATGTCGTGGCTGGCCCGGACCAGCGCACTGTATTCGTTGATCAATACAGCGGACCTTCTCGACGGGCTCGGTGTCGACACCTCGAGCGTGGACCTGGACCGGCACACACCCGAGCCGGTGCTATCGGCGCTTGCCCAGAGGAGCACCTGTACGGCGGAACGGCTGCGGGAAATGACGTTGGCGGGCTGCACGCCCTGGCTGCTCGACAGCACCGACCCCACCGAGTGCGACTTCGACACCTACGTCCACCAGTTCTCTGTCCTACTACCGGCGGGTCTGGCGATGGCCGATCGACGTCGACGCGCACCGCCCGCCGGCACATGGCTTCCCTGGGTAAGCACGCTGACTACACGGGCATGCCCTCTGTGCATCGACACCCTCGACACACACGCCGACATCGCGGTCATGATGGCTCAGCAATACCCGATGCTGACCAGCTGCACCAAGCATCTCTGCCGGCTCGAATTCTGCAGCGTCGTACCCGGCAGACTTGTCTTCTGGGACAGGACACCAGCAGGCTCGGACGAGCACGCACCACCGATACCGGTCGCGGCGGCCGTCGCAGAAATCGACAGACGCAGCGTCACCGCGTTGACGTGCGGGTCGGTCGAGCTCGGCGCGGGCCGTGTTCATGCAGCAGTGTGGTTCAGGCTGCTGCGCACCGTCGTCGACGAAGTATCAACACCTCTGGTCCGCACCGGATGGTGGGCAAAGCCACTCAGCGCGATCTGGAAATCCACCGGCCGTTCTCGCCCGCTCCGAACATCGTGGGTTCCGTTCGAGGACCTGCGCTGGGAAGAACAAGCAGCAGTACTGACCGCCGCCGCGACCGCGATCATCGCGGTCGAGAACGATGAGATTTTCGCGGGTGGTGCTGATGCGGCTCTACTGCGCCCACGCTCGTACGAGCCGGTTGATCCGGGGACCGCTCCGACGCGGTCTCGCAGTCCGGTACCCGCCCGCAGCGCCTGGGACGGTGTGATTGCGGCGATCGATGCCGCTGCCGCTGGAGTTGCCGGGCGAACAGACGTCGGTCATGACGCGGCGACGATGAGCCGGCCGAGGACACCGGATTCGAGCAGGATGATCGCACCCAGGACGATGAACACCACGGGTACGAGCCAGTGCTCGACCCGTTCGAGAGTGTCGACGACCTTTCTGCGAGTGCCCAACAGTCTGCCTGCGTAGCACCAGATTCCCACGCAGATCAGGAACACGGCGATGGTGACCGCGGTCTGTGGCGCACCGAGCGTGCGGAAGACCGGGGTGTAGACGGCGATGTTGTCGGCTCCGTTGGCGATGGTGATGGCGGCGACACCGACCATCCCTGTTGCCACCACCGGGGCCTCGTCCTCGTCGCCGCTGCGCAGGCCGCGGATCAGGCCCCAGACACCCAACGACAGGGGCAGCAACCCCAGTAACCCGACCCAGTCCTCCGGGACGATCACCAATCCCAGGGCAGCGACGACACTGATCGCGACGAGGGTGATCAGGCCGGCGTACTGGCCGGCAACGATCTGCCATGCCCGCGGCCGCCCCTGGCTGGCGGAGGCGACGAACAGCACGGTCAGCACGACGATGTCGTCGATGTTGGTGCCGGCGAACATCGCGACCGCCGCGGCGATGGTGGTGATCACTCCCGCACCGAGCGGCCACGGCGGGGCGGCTGAACGTCGTGTCCGGAGGGCTGGACCGCGGTAGAGGTGGATCGGCTGCGAGGCCGCGAGGCGGTCATCCGGATTTTTCCTGCGCGTGCGCGGTACGAGTAAGGGCCGCTTCCTCCCAGAGTATGGAGCCGATGACCAGTACGACACCACAGGTGAGGTAGGTGTCGGCGAGATTGAAGGTGGGCCACCAGCCGGTGTGGAAGTAGTCCGTGACGCGACCGTCGACGGTGCGGTCGATCACGTTGGCGGCGGCGCCGGCGACGATCGCCGACAGTCCCACAGTCCCCAACGGTGAGCCGGTGGGGACAGTGCGCCACGCGTACACACCGATGCCGACGGTGATGATGGCGGTGACCGCGATGATGACCCACGGCGGCAGTTGGTTCCCGACGCTGAAGGCGACACCACTGTTGTAGGCCAACTTCAGTTGCAGCACGCCTAGCTCGACGATGCGGCCGTCGGAGAGTGCGCGGCGGGCGACGGGGTCGCCCGCGAGTGCGACGCCGATGAGTACGACGGCGACGATCGTCAGGGTCCGCCGGGACCGTGGCGCCGAGATGCCCGGGGCTGCGTCGGCGCTCATATGCGGGCCTCGGCTGCCGTCGGGGCCGATGCGGGTGCCGGTCCGGTGGTCAGGGGGTGGGCGCGGCCTGCCCGGACTCCGTTGGCGATGACCACGATCTCGGCGAGTTCGTGCACCAGAACCACTGCTGCCAGGCCCAGAATCCCGAACAGGGCGAGCGGCATCAGAACGGTGATGATCGCCAGAGACAGCCCGACGTTCTGCAGCATGATGCGCCGAGATCGGCGTGCGTGGGCCAAGGCGTGTGGCAGATGCCGGAGGTCCTCTCCCATCAGGGCGACGTCGGCGGTTTCGATGGCCACGTCGGTTCCCATGGCTCCCATGGCGATACCGAGGTCGGCGGTGGCCAGTGCGGGGGCGTCGTTGACACCGTCGCCGACCATCGCGGTCGACCGTCGGACCTTCAGGTCGCTGATGATGGCTGCCTTGTCCTCCGGTCGCAGGTCCGCATGGACCTCCTCGATGCCGACATCGGCGGCCAACGCTCGGGCGGTGCGTTCGTTGTCCCCGGTCAGCATCGCGACGTGGTATCCGTCACGGCGGAGACCGGCGACGACCTCCGCGGCTTCGGGTCGCAGTTCGTCGCGGACCGCGATCGCGCCGAGTGTTCGGCCGTCCTGCTCGATGAGCACGGCGGTGGCTCCGGCGCGCTGCATCCGTTCCACCTCCGCCGCCAGCGGGCCGGGCTCGATCCAGCCCGGCCGTCCGAGCCGGACGTCGGAACCGCGCAGGCGGCCGGTGAGGCCGGCGCCGGTGACGGACTCGACGTCCTCGGCGGGGGTGTGGTCGTCGACGGCGGCGAGGATCGCCGCGGCCAGGGGGTGCTCGCTGCGCACCTCGAGCGCCGCGGCCACCGCGAGGACCTGTTCGCGGGTCGCGCCGTTCACGGTGGCGACGTCGATGACGACCGGCTTGTTGCGGGTCAGGGTGCCGGTCTTGTCCAGTGCGATTCCGCGGATGCGGCCGAGGGCTTCCAGTGCTGCGCCGCCCTTGACCAGGACACCGAGTTTGCTGGCAGCGCCGATCGCAGCGACGACGGTGACCGGGACGGCGATGGCCAAGGCGCACGGTGAGGCAGCGACGAGGACGACCAGTGCGCGTTCGATCCATATCCGTGGGTCGCCGAGGAGGCTGCCTACAGCGGCGATGAGGGCCGCGGCGACCATGATCGCGGGCACCAAGGGTTTGGCGATCGTATCGGCCAGTCGCTGCGCCTCGCCCTTGCGGGACTGCTCGGCCTCGACGATCCGGACGATCTTGGCCAGCGAGTTGTCCTCGGCGCGCGCGGACACCTCGACCTCGAAAACCCCGGTTCCGTTGATGGACCCGGCGTACACCTCATCGCCGGGCCCTGCCTCGACGGGCACCGATTCGCCGGTGATCGCCGAGGTATCGAGCGCGGTGTTGCCACTGCGGATCGTGCCGTCGGTGGCGATGCGCTCGCCGGGCTTGACGATCATGATCTCGCCGACCGTCAACTCGGTCGGCGACACCACCTGTTCTCGACCATCTCGTCGGACGGTGGCGGTGTCGGGAACCAACGACAGCAGCGCCCGCAGACCTCGCCGGGTGCGGGCGACCGCGTACTCCTCGAGGCCTTCGCTGATGGCGAACAGGAACGCGAGCATCGCAGCCTCGCCGACCTCACCGAGGATCACGGCGCCGACCGCCGCGATGGTCATGAGGGTGCCGACGCCGATCTTGCCGCGGGCGAGCCGCTTCAGGGTCGACGGTACGAAGGTGTAGCCGGCGACGATCAACGCGACCGATTCGAG
>NZ_LVCU01000196.1:0-977 GCF_001647185.1 Rhodococcus sp. EPR-147 | reverse complement strand
ATCTCGGTGATCTGCCACAACCTGTCGGGTTCCTGCTCGTCGTCGCCGCCCGGGCGGGGCTCGTCGTGGTCGCAGCCGCACGCGTCGCTCATCCGGTCACCGCCGCTCCGGCGGAGTCCGTGCCGTAGTTGGGGCACAGTGTCACCGCGTTCCCGGTGGCGGTGAGGAGGGTTTCTGCCGAGGCGAGCAGATCCAACAGTTCCGGTCGGGCGAGTGAATAGAAGACCTGCCGCCCTTCGGGGCGACCGATCACCAACCCGCAGTCGCGCAGGCACGCCATGTGCGCCGACACCGTCGACTGGGCCAGCCCCAGCTCGCTCACCAGGTCTGCTACACGCGATTCCCCATCGGCGAGTCGGCGCACGATAGCCAACCTAGTGGCATCGGAAAGGCTGTGGAACAACGCCACTGCGGCATCGACCGTAGACCCGGTGCGGCCGACCGGACACGCCCCTCTATTGATCGTCATGCACCGATGATAGCACCGTATGGCAGTATGATCGCTCGTGGACGATTCGAGCGGCAGGGGCGGGACGAAGTGACACGCCCTGCGGCGAACGATCCGATGCCCACAACTACTATGGGTCGTAGTATTTCGACTTCAGGCTCACGCCTACGCTTCACGCATCGTCCGGAGGAATGGGTGGGGCCGGTCCGTCAAGGTCTCGATTGTTCTGATCGCCGCTCTCGCGGTAGCTCTCGCGTCGTTCGTTTTCTGGATCTCGAACAACTCCGGGCATCGGCGGCGGACGAGGAAGACGCTGGGGACCCGCAACGAATCGAGAAGGTAGCTGCATGAGCCGAGCATTGAAGATTTCCTTGTCCCTGGTGGTCGTGTTCGCCGCCGCGTTGGCTCTGTTTCTGGTGGTGGACAGATCGGGGTCACCGGACGCCGCGGCCGCTGAGCAGGCTGCCATCGACCCGGCTTCGATCGCGGTGCGCGAGAACAGTCATCGATTGAACTCGGTGCCCGACGG
>NZ_LVCU01000195.1:0-5208 GCF_001647185.1 Rhodococcus sp. EPR-147 | reverse complement strand
ACGGCGACCGGGTGAGCTTCGTGGCCCGCTACTTTCCCATCACCTCGCACTTCAATGCCGAACGCGCGGCGCGAGCAGTCGAAGCTGCAGCCCAGCAAGGCGGCTTCGAGGCGATGTATCAGCGGATGTACGAGACGCAGGCGCAGTGGGGTGAGCAGCAGGTTCCCCAGGACGAGCTGTTTCGCAGTTTCGCAGTCGAGCAGGGACTGGACATGAGCGCCTTCGATGCCGCCTACACCGACCCTGCGACACTCGACCGCATCGAAGCCGACGTCGCGGACGGGATAGCGCTCGGCGTGCAAGGCACCCCGACCTTCTTCCTCAACGGCACCAAAATCGAGCCCACCACCTACGGAGACCTCGCCGATGCCCTCGACGCTGCACTCGGCTGACCCCACGGCTGCCACCGGACCCCGTCAGGGCGGGCCTTTCGATCGGAGCCTGCCCTGGGTTCTGCTGGTGGGAGGGCTGATCGGACTGACCGCCGCATTCGTACTCACGGCGGAAAAGTTTGCTCTTGCCCTCGATCCTGCCTACGCCCCGACATGCAGCATCAACCCGGTACTCAACTGCGGATCGGTGATGAACACCGATCAGGCGTCGGTGTTCGGATTCCCCAATTCCCTCCTCGGGATCGCAGGCTTCGCCGTCGTGGCAGCAGTAGGTGCCGGCCTTGTCTCCGGTGCTGTGTTCGCGCAGTGGTTCTGGGGTGCACTGCAGGTCGGTGTCACTGCCGCCGCAGTTTTCGTACACTGGCTGATCGGACAGAGCCTCTACGAGATCGGCGCCCTGTGCCCGTACTGCATGGCAGTGTGGGCAGTCACCGTCCCGATATTCTGGTACGTCACCTTGCGGAACCTTCACCGCGCCGGGTCCACACCCGCTCTCCGGCAGTGGTCCGACGCTGTGCTCGGCAATCACTCCATCCCGCTGACCGTGTGGTTTCTCGCCCTGATCACCCTGATCGCACAACGCTTCTGGCCGTACTGGTCCACGCTGCTATGACCCGCCACGAACCGTCGGCCCCTCTGCCGCGCTCTGAAAAGAGAAGGTCGGGCCGATGACGCGCGGCTGGTCGATTGTCATGCTCATAGTTGTTGTCGCATCGATCGTCGCACTGTGGCCCCGGTCCAGCGCCGACGATCGAGCATCCGTCACGAACACCATCGTGCCGGTCGGACCCACACCGTCCAGCCCGCCCCACCCCGGCACCGCCACCGCCACCGCGGACCCAGCAATGTCGCCGTGCCCGGTTCCGGTGCCCGGACGCCGCGGACCACTTGCCGGGGTGACGGCGAGCTGCATCGGCGACGACGCCGAAGTCGACCTCGCCGACGCTCTGGGCGGTGAGATGACTCTGATCAATCTCTGGGCCTCCTGGTGCGCCCCGTGCCGCACAGAAATGCCTGTACTCGACAGCTACGCCGCCGAACCCGACGCGATCCGGGTCGTCGGAATCGACGTCGAGGACCGACCCGAGGATGCGGCCGCGCTGCTCACGGAACTAGGCATTCGGTACCCCAACTACATCGACGACGGCGACGTCCAGAACGCGCTGTCGGCTCCACCGGTTCTGCCCCTGAGCTTCCTCCTCACACCGGGCGGGGACATCGTGCGTCTGACCGACCCCACGGTGTTCGAGACAACGGATCAGATCCGCACTGCAGTAAAGGATTTCACCTCATGAGACGTCGCCGAGATACGTGGGTACGTACACGCCACCAGGTCTCGATGCCTGCCGCGGCACTAGCATCGATCCTTGCCATCGTAGTGGTGAGCTCCGGATGCTCCGTCGGTGCCGACGCCGCCTCGACCGGCGGTAGCTTCGACTTCGTAGCACCCGGTGGCCAAACCGACATTTTTTACGATCCGCCCGAAACACGGGGAATCATCGGCGAACTCGCAGGTCCCGACCTGATGGAGGAGGGCAGAAACACCGCTCTGTCGGACTACGACGGTGAGGTAGTGGTGATCAATCTCTGGGGTCAATGGTGTGGCCCCTGCCGCGGCGAAGCCGACGACCTCGAAGAGGTCTACGAATCCACCCGCCAGCGCGGTGTGCAGTTCCTCGGCATCAATGTTCGAGATCCGCAGAAGGACAAGGCGCAGGACTTCGTCGTCGACAACAACGTCTCCTACCCCTCGATCTACGACCCCTCGATGCGGACGCTGATCGCACTCGGCGGGAATTACCCGACCAGCGTGATTCCCTCGACGCTGGTACTCGATCGCCAGCATCGAGTGGCGGCGGTCTTCATGCGCGCCCTGCTCACCGAAGACCTCCTTCCCGTCGTCGAACGGATAGCGGCCGAATGACCCTTCTCGCCCAAGACATCGGGTCGACATTTCAGAACGCCGCATCGAGCGGCCCTTTGGTGCTGGCGATCGGTGCATGCATGCTCGCCGGACTGGTCTCGTTCGCTTCCCCATGCGTCGTGCCGCTGGTTCCGGGTTACCTGTCCTACCTGGCGGGCATCGCCGGTGCCGATGCCCGATCGCTCGAAACCCCGAACAGCACAGCGCCCTCGGCGCCGCTGGCACGCCGGTGGCGTGTGGCCGGCGCCGCGTCGTTGTTCGTCGCCGGATTCACGATCGTCTTCGTCCTCGCCACAGCCTCGATCTTCGGAGTCATCGGCACACTGCGCATCAACGAGCAAGTACTCCAACGCATCGGCGGCGTCATCACCATCATCATGGGTGCGGCCTTCATCGGGTTGATTCCCACCCTTCAACGCGACACCCGATTCGCACCCCAACAGATCTCCTCGCTCGCGGGCGCACCGCTACTCGGTGGTGTGTTCGCTCTCGGTTGGACACCATGTTTGGGTCCGACTCTGGCAGGAGTGATCTCCGTTGCGGCAGGCACCGAAGGTGCAACCGCAGCGCGCGGGGTCACTCTCATCGTCGCCTACTGTCTGGGACTGGGCCTGCCGTTCGTCGTCCTTGCGTTCGGCTCGAGTTCGGCGATGCGCAGCGTCGGGTGGCTTCGGAGGAACTCCCAGAAGATCAAGACAGCGGGCGGCATCATCATGATCGCCGTCGGCGTCGCGCTCCTGACAGGCGCATGGGGGCTGTTCATCGCCTGGATACGCAACGAATTCGTCACTGCCGTCGTGTTGCCTATCTGAGGTAAGTGTGGAGTGTCGCCAACCCCCGTTTGCGAAGTTCGGGTGCCCGAACTATTTTCAGGGTCGCATTGATCTATCTGACCGTGATCTGACTGTCGGTGCCGCAGGCCTGCCGGCCCGAAACGCGTCCGATGGTCGTCGGGTGCCCGAGAGTACGGTCCCGCCCTGCACGACAACTTCACCCTCGCACGGGTAGAACGAGACGCGCTCGCGATCGTTTGAAAGGCGGGTAGTGCAGTCCACTTCTGAAACAATGCAGTCGTCTTCTGAAACTGACAAATTGGTCGACGCTCCGACCAGCCTGTCGGTGTCCTGGTAGATAGTGTTGCAAGTAATCCCAGTTTAATCGCAGATTCCGAGACGGAGGGCTCCAGGTGGACGAAAACCTGATCGGGTACGCCCGATGCTCCACACGAGGACAGGATCTGCGAGCGCAGCGCACAGCACTTCGCCGGATGGGCGTCGATACCGGCAGCATCTATACCGACCGCGGATACACCGGACGTAACCGGGAACGACCCGGCCTCGCCGAAGCCCTCGCGGCAGTGGGGAAGGGGGACACCTTGGTGGTCACGAAACTCGACAGACTCGGCCGATCGGTCACCGACCTGAACGCCATCGTCACCGAGCTCGACGCCAAAGGTGCACGGTTAATCTACGGCGGCCAGGTCTACAGCCCCGGCGATCCGTCGAGCAAGATGTTCTTCACCGTCCTCGGCGCGATGGCGGAGTTCGAGGCCGACCTGACGCGCGCCCGCACCCGCGAGGGCGTCGCGATCGCCAAAGAGCAGGGCCGGATGACCGGCCGCAAACCCAAACTCACTGCACTGCAACATGAACGCATCCTCAAGGACTACGAATCCGGCGAGTTCGGTGCCGTGAAACTCATGGAATTGTACGGACTGAGCCGATCAGCCGTATACGCCGCCCTCATCCGTGCCCGCGAGCAGCGTGACGGAGTACCCACACCCCGCCCCACAACGACCAGGAGCTGAAAAGCTATGACCACCAACGCCAGTCGCCACGCCATTGGTGTGCTCGATGGAGCTAAGTTCGGCCCCGTCGTCGAGTCGACGTCATGACCGCCGAACGGGTGGTCATTCGGTGCGCCTGGTGCGACCAGTGGCACTCCGAGACCCCGGCGAATCTGGTGCCGTCCCAGTCGGTCTATCACGACGAGTGCCGCCCAGTAGGAGTGAACGGCTGGACCGCCGCAGCCGCCGATGCTGCTGGTCCTGCTCGGCCCCGCCGGTAGCCCGCGCCATGACAACCAGGAGCTGAACGACGATGACCACCACCAAGCCGATCGCTACGCCACCGACTGGCTCGCCAAAGCCCACTTCGCCCGCAGATGCAACGATCTGGCCGAACCGTGGCCTGCATGGTCGACCGGTGAACTACTCGCGGTCGCCGTGATCTTGCAGGACATGCGCAAGCTCGCTGACCTCGATTACACCGAAGTCGACGCCCTGGAACGTCTTCGGTACGACATCGACTTACCTGATCTCAATACCGCGGCGCAATGGTTCGAGGATCTACGCGCCCGGTTGTGAGCAACCAAGTACCCCATCCGGCCACAAAGGCCCCGGCAGTGCGGACACACCGCCGGGGCCGGTCGATCACAGAACGGACCTGCGATCAATGAACAACGCTAGTACTCCCGACCTCGACTCCACCAGCGAGGACACCCTCGACGTCCACCCCCGCGTCCTTACCGGTGCACTGATCACCGGCCTCGCCATCGCCATCGTCGTCGGCGCAGCATCCTTCAAGCTCTCCTTCTCCACCCTGCTCGACCTCGCCGTCATGGCCGGCATCCACCCGGCCGATGCCTGGGTCATCCCCGTCGCTCTCGACGGCCCGATCCTCGCCGCAGCCGTCATCCGGATCGCTCTCTCTCAACACACCGACGCCGCCACCAAAAGAGGCCGGCGACTCGTCGTGGCAGTGCTGACAGTCTCGGCGATCCTGTCCATCGCAGGCAACGCCTACCACGCCGTCCTGACCGCCACCGTTCTCAACGCCGCCGTCGCAGCAGCAATAGCAGCATTAGCGCCAGCGATGGTCCTCACGATGAGCG
>NZ_LVCU01000194.1:0-5713 GCF_001647185.1 Rhodococcus sp. EPR-147 | reverse complement strand
GACCACCGACACAGCTCGTATCGACGACCCGCTCGACCGCGTGGAGAGCGAACAGTACAGCGCAACAACAGGATCGGCACTCGCCGGGATAGACGAAGACCTCGACAACGGCCTGCTCAAGCCTGCCGTATGGACCAGCGTCGACCTCTACCTCGCAAACCCCGACTGGTCATTCAGCGATATCGCACGCCACCTCGAGCTCCACACCTCGACGGTCTCGCGGCACATCAAGACCTGGACACAGGTACAGCAGAACATCGCCAGCGAACGCAGCACCGCAACCCCCACCGTCATCGACCATGCGTATAAGGCCGAAACCGATCACGGCCACAGTGCCGACGACGCGACCGAAGCGAGTTCCGGCTACGACGACGCCGGCTACGAGGCGATCAGCACTGATCGCGACTACGTTGGCGCGACGCGGTGACCCAGGAACGAGCCGACAGAACACGCGCCGTCAGAAGTGAGCGGCAGGGGAGTTCACGGCCAGCCCGTGATCACGCGCACGATGAGCAGCGCAATACCTCTGACCTCTGCAGGGTCGTGGGTCGTTCCCCTTCGATCCTTACACGCTCTCTTCTTTTCGAAACACAAGCGCACGCGTGAACCTACGGCTGGGGCGCGCGCGGTGAGCGTCTGACGGACGAGGTTGCTTACGTCGAATGCATACGAACCTGGGTGATCGCCATGTCGAGTACTACCCGCATGGGGCGAACATCTCTGGCCGTCTTGGCGAGTAGGTACCCTCCCTGCAAAGCCGCCAACAACCCGGTTGCCAAGGCGTGCGAGTCGGCGTGCGGGCTGACTACGTCATGCCTTTTCAATTGGTCGATCGCATCGCTCAGGAGTAGGAGCCAGGCCTCGAAGTGGGCGGCGATGGTTTTCCGGGTCTCTTCGTCATGATCGGCGATCTCGTTGGCCAGCGCCCCGAGCGGGCAACCGTAGGCCCCGTTTCGAAGCCCATTTCGGTCGACGAGTTCGTCACGCCACAGTTCGAGTCCGCGAAATGACTCGATCCTCTCGAGACGACGGCGCTGTTGTGACAGCACTGCGTCGGCGCGGACCTCGACGACTGCCAACACAAGTGCGCGCTTTCCGGCGAAGTGCTGGTAGAGCTGTGACTTCGAGGTTTCGCTCGCGGCCCGGACGTCGGCCAGGGTCGTGGAAGCAACACCGCGCTCGTACATCAACTGATCGGCCGCATCGACGATTCGTGCCTTCGTTGCGGCACCGCGCGTGGTCAAGCGGCGCGGGCGAGAGCCGCTAACGCTGTCGGTCATCTCCCCAGGCTAACTACACCGGTGTCGAGATCAGGGCTTCGCGGCCGGGCCGGGCCGAAAGATGGCCCGCGCCCGACCGGACGACCGCTACGCTCCCGCGCCCGACGAACTCCGATCAGGCAGCACCCAACCATCGCGGGGGAAGTGGCAGGTGTAGCCGTTCGGATATTTCTGCAGGTAATCCTGATGCTCGGGCTCAGCCTCCCAGAAAGGGCCGATCGGCTCGATCGTGGTGACCGCCTTACCTGGCCACAAACCCGACGCGTCCACATCGGCGATCGTGTCGCGGGCGATCCGCTCCTGTTCCGGTGTGACGGGGAAGATCGCGGACCGGTAGCTGGTGCCGCGGTCGCCTCGCTGTCGGTTCAGCGTGGTGGGATCGTGGATCTGGAAGAAGAGCGCCAGGATGTCGCGATAGGTCGTCTCTGAGGGGGCGAACACGATCTCGATGGCTTCGGCGTGGCCCGGGTGGTTGCGATACGTCGGATGCTCGTTATGTCCGCCGGTGTATCCGACGCGGGTCCCGAGTACCCCGGGATGACGGCGGATCAGGTCCTGCATCCCCCAGAAGCACCCGCCGGCCAGGACGGCCGTTTCCGCTGTCGCGCCGCTCGTGATCGTCTCGGTGTTGTTGATCTCGTTGGTCATGAGGCCGCTCCGTTCGAGGAATTTTGGTCGGTGTCGAACAACGTGGCGAAGTCGCCGTACCCTTCTTCGACCAGCCTGGAAGCGGGTACGAAGCGCATTGCGGCCGAGTTCATGCAGTACCTCTGGCCGCCGGGTTTCGGTCCGTCAGGGAACACGTGCCCGAGGTGGCTGTCGGCACCTGCCGAGCGCACCTCTGTGCGGCTCATCCCGTATGTCCGATCCACCTCGGTCGTAACGGCGGCGGCGTCGATGGGGGCGGTGAAACTGGGCCATCCTGTGCCGCTGTCGTATTTGGCGGTGGACGAGAACAGCGGCTGACCCGAGACGATGTCGACGTAGATGCCCGGTTCGTGGTGGTCCCAGTACTCGTTGCGGAACGCCGGCTCGGTCCCGCCCTGCTGCGTCACCCGAAGTTGCATGTCGTTGAGGCGGCTGACCGACTCAGGAGTCTTGCGGTAGTCGTTCGTCATCACGTGGGCTCCTCCTTGCGAATGGCGCGGCGGCCGCGCCATCGTATCGTTTAACGGACCTATGGGTCCAGATATTCCTGGCTATCTGCCGTAAGCTCCAGGCTGGATCGAAAGTGAGAAACCCGTTGGAAAAGCAATATTCGCCGCGAAAGTCCTAGGTTTTCCGATATATTCCAGTCACGAAACTGGACCCCAAAGTCCATATTTGGGTACTTAAACAGGAAGGGGACCGTGAGCTGCGCGAGGACCCGCGCCGAGGGCGTTCGCCGAGGAGCTCAACCGTTCCCCGACACGGCTGTCGGAGCACGACTCCAGACTTCCGGTCCAACTCGACGCTCGGTGATATGAAACAGTTTTCGGTTCCGTTCGCGTAGGCCGCGGTAGTGAATGCCCGAGGAAAGGTGCAGTCGTGGGAGTTATCAACAGTGGTTTCGGAAATCAGCGAAGGTCCACCGACGCTCGACTGCCCCCCGGGCAGACCCTCGCCCACGACTGGCCGGTGCTCTCGATAGAACCGACGCCGGCAATCGACGAGAGCCAATGGAGCTTTACGATCACGACCGAGGACAAAGTCGCACACCGGTGGAACTGGCATGAGCTGCAGAAGGTGGGCGTCGAGAACATCGTCACCGATATTCACTGCGTCACTCACTGGACCAAGCTGGACATGGCCTGGCGGGGTGTTTCGTTGGACCTGTTGTTCGACGATGTCGAGACCAGCTGCGACTACGTGATGGTTCATAGCTCCGGCGGTTACACCACGAACCTGCCGCTCGAAGATCTCCTCGATGGGCAGGCCTGGATAGCCACCGAGGCGGAAGGAGAACCACTCACACCCGAACATGGCGGTCCGGCCCGACTCCTGGTGCCCCACCTCTACTTCTGGAAGAGCGCGAAGTGGGTTCTCGGAATGGAGATGTTGCCCTCGGACGAACCGGGGTTCTGGGAACAGAACGGCTACCACCTTCGGGGCGACCCATGGCGGGAAGAGCGCTACTCGTGACAACCTCGAGCGGCGTCCAGTGGCATCTCGGGCGGGTGATCAGTCGGCGTTTCGAGAATCCATCGGCCGTGCGCCTCGAATTGGATGTGCCGACGTGGCCCGGTAACGACGCCGGAGCTCATGTGGATGTCCGGCTCACGGCACCGGACGGATACCAGGCGTCTCGGTCCTACTCTCTTGCGTCCTCGGGTGAGTCAACTCGCGTGGTTCTGATGGTCCAGGAACTGCCCACGGGCGAGGTGTCACCGTTTCTCGTACGTCACCTCGCGGAGGGTGAGGATGTCGAGGTGCAAGGACCTCTCGGACGCTTTTTCGTCTGGTCCCGCTCCGATACCGACCGCTCTCCTATCCAGCTCATCGCGGGCGGATCCGGAGTCGTGCCGTTGTTCGCGATTGCGTCCGCACGCGAACGCGAGGCGGACAGCTCCGACTGTCGGTTGTTGTACTCGGTCCGCAGTCCGCGAGACGAGATGTTCGCCGACGAGCTCGTAGGGTTGACACGAACTACCGTCGACATCGTGCACACCCGACAGTCCGCACCTGGATTCCAGGAGGGCGGGCGGTTGACCCGGAATACGATCGCCGAGCGGACGTTCGCCGCATCACGGTCTCCGCGCGTATTCGTTTGCGGGCCATCGCCGTTCGTGGAAGCCGTCACCGGGTGGCTTGTCGACCTCGGCCACGATGCAGCGCGGATCCGTACCGAACGATTCGGCGGCAGTTCGTGACTCGAGTCGATGCAAACAGGCACGTCGCCGGGTCGTCGGTATCGGCCTCCTGCCTCAGTTCACCGGAGCGCTGCATTCGCTGCAGACCGTCGGAGAAGTGGCGCTGCCACGCGTCGAAGCCGTCGGCCAGATCCTGCCGGGCCGTCTCCGGAGGGACCGGCGGCTCGTTGGCCATTGATCCGGAAGGGCAACTGTCCGTCTCCTATTTGCAGTCATCACCTTCACAAGTGCGTTCAGGCTCGACCGAAGCATGTAAGGCTCGATCTCGTTCCCATTGTTCGAGGGCGGTGGTGACCGCGGAACCGATCGAGTGCAGGTCGGCCTCGGTGTTCTGTGAAATCACGAAGGTCTCGATGTCTCGCGCGCGGTCACGATCGGACTCGCGGCGTTGAGAAAGCAGGATCAGCGGTCCTTGCAAGGCAGCAATGATCGCCAGAACCGTTCCCAGATAGTCGAGCATGGCTGACGACTCCGGATCGAAGATCGGCCGGATGGCGTTGATCACGAACCACGCAAAGATGGACAGCAACATGATCAGCAGGAAGGGCCAGGATCCGGCGACGCCGGCCACCCACGCCGCAGCCTTGTCTCCGGGGCTGGACCGCGACTCCCTGAACATGCTGAGTTGGTGCCCGCAGTGCGGACACGCGAACATCTCTCGGCCGACGGCATGACCGGAGTGCCCGGACATCTCGTGGCCGTGAATACCGGCAGTCTCAGCGGGGGTGACGGTTTCCGGTGACCGTCGGCCTGTTTCCTCTGGCCGCTCATCGCTCATCGTTGCAGTCCTTCCGGTGCGCTCTCGTCCGCAGTGAACGACTCTTCGACTGCCTGCACGCGGAAGCTACTGTGCCAGCTTTTTGTGGACCGTCAAGTCCAAATTCTGTTATGTTCGGCTTCGTGGCACCAAGTTTCTGTACTGTCTGCATCGCCTCGAAGATCTGCGGGCCGGAAGCCGGTAGGTCACTGCGCGGCGGCGTAACCTCATGACATTGCCCAGCGACCCTTGCCCGCGATCGCACGGTTGCCGCACTGAGCCGGGCAGGAAGCTGGCCTTCGATTCGACCTGTTAGGACGACATGAAGAACCCGGCTACGCCACCTTTTCCTGAGCCTCGACCAGTTGCGGATAGGGGCCCCGACGCCTTGAACGCCCAGATCCTCGGCGTCGAGCACTGGAGCCTTCTCGCCGCTCGGGGGGCACTCTGGCAGGAAATCTTCAGTCGCACGGGAACGTTCCTGGCGATTGTCTCGGCATCCGTCGTTGCCCTTTCGTTGATGGTCCAGGCAACTGGATTCGGGCAGAATTTCAGAGTCATTGCCTCGCTCGTTCTACCGCTGGTTTTGTTAGTTGGGTTGTCGACGTACACGAGGTTGCTAGAAGCTGACCTCGAAGATCTTTGGTTAGTCATTGGTATGAACCGTCTGCGGCACGCGTACCTAGATCTGTTGCCTGGCCTCGAGCCGTACTTCGTCACCGGGTATCACGATGATTGGGCCAGTCTCCTCCAGACATACGGTTTCGGACGGCGCATCGGAGTCCTTCATCTGTTCGGCGGATCCGCCGTCATCGTCGGAGTCGTGA
>NZ_LVCU01000193.1:0-4286 GCF_001647185.1 Rhodococcus sp. EPR-147 | reverse complement strand
GGTCGCCGTCTTTGTTGCGTTTATTCTCATCTCGACATTTGTGAAGAGGCTGCGCCGATTCCGGCGGGAGTTTGTTCCCAGGTTCCCCAAGCCCGCGGCTGACTGATCGGTGAACTTCACCTCGTTTCGTCTGCTGGCATTCAAGCGGGGGTCTGCAGGAGCGGGGCCCGCAAATGACGGCGTATCCGTAGTTGCGAAGGAAGGAAGGCTCGAACATGACAACGCTCGGTGGTGTGCAAGTACAGCCTGTCGATCGACGGTCAGGCCGGATACACCGTCGAGTTCGCGCGGTGATCCTGAAGTAATGATCAGTGTGCAGCGTTGAATGCGTCTTCGATAGCAGCGGGAATGCGGCCGCGATCGCTGATCTCGTAACCGTTGTCTGCGGCCCACTGCCGGACAGCTCTGGTCTGAGCCGGATTACGTGTGGCCCCGCTGTTCGAGGGTGCAGCAGATGGAGCCGTGGAGGTGGGGGAGTGCCGACGCTTACGCCCGCCGACGCGGGTCGCGTGCTCGATGTAGTAGCCGATCTTGCGGTGAAACTCGCTGGCGTTCTTTGCCTTCAGGTCTACGAGGTAGTCGACGCCGTTGACGGAGAATTCGATTGTCTCGCCTGATTCGTCGTCGATGACCGAGCCGTCGATATCGTCGACCAATTGGGTGAATATTTTTTTCGCCACGGTTCTATGCGGCCTCTCTCGAATGGAAACACATTGCTGTCGACTGCCACTCTAACCAGACCGAACCCGCAGGCAGATGCACCAGATGAGGAAATGCGTAATAGGCACTTCCTCCCGTGTCGACCACGCCACCGCTACTCGACCTTATTTCGTCTAGTCGACTTGACTAGAAAATGTCCAATCGACTAGACTAAAGTCATGGTTACCGAGCAGCCCACGCGGAAAGTGGTCAAGGCCCTCAAAGCGGCCGGGTTCACCTCGGTCCGCACGGTCGGATCGCACAGCACGTGGGTCTCGGCCGACGGCGCAGTCAAAGTGACTGTGCCCGATGGGCACCGGACGATCTCGCCCGGTGTCTACCGCAAGATCCTCGCAGCCATGAAGGAGGCACAGCAGTGAGCAAAACTTACACGGTGTCGGTGACCCGAGACGGCAAGTGGTGGATGATCGCCGTCCCCGAACTCGACGCCCTCACTCAAGCCCGTCGCATCGACGATGTCCACACCGCAGCGAAAGAACTCATCGCCCTCGAAACCGGAGTCGCCCTCGCCGATGTCGAGATCGAGCAGCACATCCAGCTCGAACCCGGGGGAGAGGATCTCGCGGTCCACATCGCCGAGATCGCGACACAGCGAGCACGTCTGGCCGAGGACGAAGCCCGCGTCAAAGCCAGCACCGAGGCCTTCGCGAAGAAGCTCGCCACCGCTCAGGTACCCGTCCGAGATATCGGATCGCTTCTCGGCGTGACATTTCAGCGAGCCAGCCAACTCGTCAACAATTGACCTGAGCATCGAATGTTCGGTCCCTCGCAACTGCATCGGTTTCACGGTTGTGAACGACTAGAGTCGGTGCCATGCCAACTCTGCCAGAGGGCCAATCCCTGCTCATCCGTACGTACTTCGGCGATGACGGTGCCTGGGCGCAGGTTGCGCGAGATGCCCAGGCGTCGCACGTGCAAGACAGTGGTTATGAGGCTCAAGCCTTTCTGACGACGGTCGACGACCCGGAGTTTGCCGACATGTCGGTGTCACGCATTGTCGGCTTGGTGGAATCTCCGCCGCCGGACTATCTCTTCGTAGTCGACCAGCGGGCATGTGACGAGCCGGAACATCCAGTGCTCGTTGTGGATACAAGTGCCGATCCGGACGATGAGGCAGCTACTTTTCGGGTTGTACCGAGCAGGCTTGCGGTAATCGAGAACAACTTGTCTATCGCAAATCTGAGCTTCGACGACCTCCGTTCCGGCGCGGACCTGGATGGGGTGTACCGCGGTGCCGGAGCAGTGCAAACTATAGAAAAGCCGCAGGTCCGAAGCGAGGATTTGATCGCCGCAGCAGACAACGCAGACGACTCGCCGACGGTCCAGCAACTGCGAGAGGATCTGAGAAAAAGGTCAGTACCGGTTTGGCCGGCGATGGTCGTCACCGATCTGCGGGACAGGTACGACGCGATTGCAGGAGGGACCTACAACTCGGAACTGACCATCGGATACGACGAGACCCTTCAGGTTCTTGCTCGGGGCGGCTCGGGGTTGGGAATCCACTTCGCGCTCGTCGACAGCTACTGGTCCATCTACCTGGACTCGGACAGTCTGAGCTTGCTGGCCGCCATGAAAGTGATCTATCCGTCGTGACCGCCGCCCGCACGGGATTTTATGAGCGGCCATAAAGACACCAGGGGCGCGCCGGTCCCTGAATCTAGCCAGGGACCGGCTCGCCACGGCGAGCAGGATCAGGAAATGGTGAACTCGCGCGCCTCCGTTACGACGGCTCTGACGACCTGATCTACGACACGGGAACCGCGCCCGGCGCTGCTGCGTCGAACTAGACATGGACCCAGACGAACGCGCCGCCATCATCGACGAGGGCTACGACCCCGACGACCCGGCCGTGCGCGCGGACCTCGATCACGTCAGGCGTCTGCTCGCCGAACATCGCCACCTGACAGCCGACCCCGAACTCTCCCTCGACCACCTCGCGAACGCCGCTAGGGTTCGCGAACCAGGGCCAGCTTCGGGCACACGCAGGTAGTTCGACATCGAACGTATGTTCGCATAGATTGAGGGCACTGATCCGTTCGGCGAAAGGTCGCACTCATGGCCGGTATCGCCGACACGATTCCCGACCTGACCAGCCTGGACAAGGCTGCACAGCTCGCCGCTCTTCGCCGCAGCATGGCCGCGATCCCCGGACGCCGCGACCACGCACCCACCGACTCCGACGACTCGCCCGCATTCGCCCCCTCGCAGCCGAACGCGCAGGCCGCCGCGACCGACGGCGATGAACGGGCACTGAGCGGCCCCGTGCGCTCACGAACCCTCAAAACCCTGCCGGTGCCCATGCCGCTGTCGGAACTGCTGCCACGCGGCGCGCTGGCCCGCGGAACGGCCCTGTCGATCACCGGTGCCGGATCGATTCTCGTCGGACTCGTCGCCACCGCCACCGCGGCCGGCCACCACGTCGCACTGATCGGTCAACCCAAGTTCGGGCTCCTCGCCGTCCACGAACACGGCGGGGACTTGTCGAAGATCGCCCTGATCGACCCCGGTCAAGCAGACCCTCTCGACGCCGCCAATATCTGCATCGATGGGATCGATCTGGTCATCAGCACCGTCCACGGTCGCGACGTACCGCCGACCCGCGCACGTGCCCTGCTGGCCCGAAACCGAACTCTTATCCGGACTAAGCGGGGTTAGCAAGTCGAGGTGTCTGAGCTAGCCAGTCACACGCTCTCGACGGACCGTACCCTGCCTGAGGCTCCCATGCCGATCAGATCCACCGCGATTGTGCGGTAGCCGTGTGCTGCGACGGCGGGCGTGATGTTGCGCCACAGGTAGGACGAGGTGGGATTGCCGTGCAGGAACAGTACGAGTGGACCGGTACCCGCATCGGTGAAGCTGATCGTGCTGCCGAGAACGGGCAGAGTTCGTGGCTGCACCAAAGCGTTCCCTCGACCTGAACCGGCGGAGTGTCGCGGACCGCTAGTGGGCGTGGGCCTGGAGTGCTTGGCGGGCTTTGCGTTCGACGAACAACGGGACGAAATCGCGGATGGAGTTGCCCTCGAAACGGGCATGCTCGGCGGCGATGGTGTCGTCGATGACCGGGCGCGGCACATCGGGAAACTGGGCACCGAGGCGATCGCGGACGGCGTCGATGTGCTCGTGTTCGGTGGTAGTCATCTTTTGAACGATCCGCTCTGTTCGGGGTGTGGTCAATTGGGTGTCCGGCGTGGTTCCGGAGTCGGGCAGTCGGTGCCTACCCCGAGACATCGGTAAACCGTGTGTGGAGGGCGTCGAGTTGGCGGTGCAGCGCGTACAGCAATTTTCGCTGCGACCGGGCTTCTTCGTTGTGCCAGAGCCGGGCGGTGCCTTGGCCGATTCGCCCGGCTTTGTGGGCGAGTTGTTCGGCTTCGTCGACGAGCGCCGAAACAGCGTTGATCTCGACAGTCAGCATTGCCGCGAAGATCTGCGCCTGCGCACGATCGGAGCTGTCGGGCCCTCGCCGGGATGTGGTCGACGACGGTTTCGTGCTGGGTGCGTTCATCTTCTGGCCACCGGAACGTGGCGAGTGTTCCGCCCCAGGTGAATGTGTGATGAACTGCGCCGAT
>NZ_LVCU01000192.1:0-1758 GCF_001647185.1 Rhodococcus sp. EPR-147 | reverse complement strand
CGGCATACGTGCAGCAAAGCGTCCGTGGTCCGGGAATCGAGGTCGACGGGCCGCGCGGGGTCGGCCAGCAGGTGTCGCAGCCTGCGGAAATACGTCTCCGGCGGAATCCCGAAGGCAACCATGATGTCCTCGGCGTCGCCGCCCCCGTACGGCATCCACTGCACGGCGAACGCGAGCATCCGATCTCGCTCGTGCGGGGTGTCAGGTGTCAGCGGCATTACTGCAGTATCACCCGGCCCGTCGACCGTCGCAGCCGCCGCGAGCAACCATAGGGCGACGGACAGGTGAACAGTGAACAAACGCCCTGAATGTGACTCCACTCTGTCAGGAACGCAGACCAGTGAGCACTACGACACCGACCCGTCCGCGCGGCTGGCCCCGGCCCAGTCCTGAGGACGAGCGGGTCGCCGATGATCGATATCGACGGGGCGACTCGATCGGTGCCATGCCGACCCATGGATTATCGTCGCCTGTGGGCCCGCAAACTACACCGGCGTCCTCGACAACCTCGAACGCTTCGACGGTACCGCCACCCACCTGCTCTACATCTGACCAGCAAGCTCTAGGGGTGTGGTGCGCTTACGATGCGACCATGTCTAGAAGACGCAGCGTGGCTATCGGTGGAGTCGCGCTGCTCATTGTTGTCGCCGGGGCTACGTTCTGGTTTCAATCCCGCGGCGAATCGGTAGCCTTACCGGCAGGTCAGGTCGTCCCGCAGGCATCTTGCCTTGCCCCGAACGTCGTCGTGAGTGCGATGCCTGGTGCCGCGACCAGTAATCCCGGTATCCCTAATGCCCCAGTCGCAGGCGCACTTCCGGCCACCTTCGATGCAGTGGGCTTTGTGGTGTGTGAATTTTACGGTGACCGACCGGAGAACGGCACGCAGATAATGCGCCAGACCGAACGCGCAGGCGGGGACGTGGTCGGTGCGCTAGCGGTTGTGAACACACCGACCGACCCACCCCGCGATCCAGAGGATTGCGATGCTGTCGGCTCAGCGCCGATCCCGGTGGTGTGGGCTGTAGATCCACAATCTCGCGCAGTGCGCCTCGAGCTGCCGAAAGACAGCTGTGGTCAACTCAAGGGCGACCCGCTCACGGCCATCGAAAGAGTACCTGCGGTCACCACACAGGAGTATGAACTCCCGGCGTAAGGCAGTGGGAGGTGCGCCACGGACGGCGCACCTCCCACTGCGTTACCGAATGCCTGACTATTCGGTGTACGGATCCACTGGTTCTCGATCGACTCACGCATCTCGACTACTGGAGCAGGTTCCTCGACTACCGCACCCCTAGAGGAGAGATAGAAGCCCTCAAGCTCCCCCGCTCTACGCGCCACCACCCTGCATGCCCGTGTCAGGGCAGGCGGCTCACCTGACACTGTGGGAACTCGCCGCAGGGGGGGAATGCGTGGAGTCGGAGCGACCGGCGTCGCTACGCTGAGCCGGTGACCTGTACAGGTGTCGTTGCGGTGTGGAGTGGTGAAGAAGGGTGGGGCGTCGTCGAGTCGGCCGACACTCCCAGCGGCTGCTGGGTTCACATCAGCATGTTGCGGGCGATCACCCTGCCTCCGACACGCGAGCACGAGACGGTTTACATCACAGGCTCCAGCGTCGACCTGGTCGAAGGTGAGACCGTAGATTTCGAGTGGGAGCAGGTACCGCAAGACGGGTACGACTACCGCGGAATCAGCGTCAGGCCTCCTCGGGACGGTCCCACCCGAACCATCCGCTGGGAGTACGGTCGCGATCGGCATCCA
>NZ_LVCU01000191.1:0-1647 GCF_001647185.1 Rhodococcus sp. EPR-147 | reverse complement strand
CGACCACCGGTCAGAGATTCAGTGCGCGAGCGCGTCGTTGCGCGGCTCCGGCCGCCTGAGGCTCGTTCGCGAACAATATGCCGTATGTGAAGCCGTTCTCCGCGCGGGTGGGTCGGCGACTGCGTGGATCGACCGTGGTGGTTTCGATCGGCACGCATCCGGGGCATCCATAACGATGACGACATCGACGAAACCTTCGACATCGACTCGAGATGCTGGCGCAGCGCCCGTTGCCGCCTACGTGCGTGAGCAGATCAGTGCCATTCGAGGAGGAGATGCAGCGCTGCGGCGCGGTGAGGATCCGATCCATGCCACCCGCGTTGCGATCCGGCGACTCCGCAGCACCGTGCGAGTGTTCGGCGGCGCCTTCGACCCGGCCGTCGCCACCGGTCTGGACGAGGAACTGTCCTGGTACGCCGGAATCCTCGGCCACGTCCGCGACCACGAAGTACAGCGCGCCCGCTTCGCTCAAGCGGTGGCCGATCTTCCCGACGAGTGGGTGCTTGGTCCCGTGGCCGCCGATATCGAGACCACCCTCGCTGCCGAACAGCGCACCTACCGAGCCGACGTCGATACCGTCCTCGCCGGTGACCGGTATGCCACCCTGATCAAGGCCCTCGACACCCTCGACTCCTCGGTGCGGTCACTCCCACGCAGGAACGTGACGTCGCTGGCGACCAAGGCCGGCAAGAAAGCCCGCATCCGCCTGAAGACCGCAGTCTCAGGCGTGGCCGGCGATGACGAAGCTCTGCACCGAGCACGTAAGGCGTTCAAGCGTGCGCGGTACGCCGCGGAGCTGGCGACACCGCTACTCGGCACGAAGCGCTCGAAGAAAACGATCCGGCGCTACAAACACTTCCAAGAAGTACTTGGCGAACACCAGGACAGCCTCGTCGCAGCAGGGTTCCTTCGTCGCCTCGGAGCCGCGGCGGGAACCCGACCCGCAGAGAACGGTTTCACCTACGGACTGCTGTTCGCCCACGAGCAGCATGCGGCAGCAGCCGCAACGCGGCGAGTTCGCACACTGAAGCTGTGAGGTATTCGCCGATGGCCGAAGATCGTGGTTTGGTTCTACGGTGCGCTGGTGGATCTTGGTCTCGACGGTCGCGGGCTTGTCTCTGACTCGACGCCGGTCGTGACTGCTGCCCTCGATGGTCATAGCGAAACGCCCTGCACCACAAGGGCTCGCACCGAGGAGAGCTGACGTGACCCGACGGAGATGGTTGATCGTGCTGCCTGTGGTGGCAGTTCTGGTTGCGGGTTTGTCTGTCTACTTCTGGCCTGAGCCCTCCCCGAGGACGGCGATTGCGACGGTGCCGTCGTGTGTCGCCGATCGCGAAGTGTCGAGCGGTGTGCTGTCGGGGGCAACACTGAGCATTCCGCACAGTCCCGAATTCGGTTCCCGACCCGCCGATTTCACGGTCGCGTCGGTGATGGTGTGTGGGAGCCCGGACCAGCAGTTGGTGGAGGTTCCGTTCTACGCGGTGCGGCAACTGACCTACTCCGGCGACGGCGTCGATGAAGTCGCGGCAGCATTCGAGGCCACGTCTTACCGGTTTCGGGTGTCGATCCTCTACTCGTGCTCGGGTGACTATCTCAACCCTCCGGCGGTGTGGCTCGTCGATGCGTCCGGAGCCGGGTACCGGC
>NZ_LVCU01000190.1:0-411 GCF_001647185.1 Rhodococcus sp. EPR-147 | reverse complement strand
GGTCGCCGTGTCCTTACCAAATTAGATGCAGCGCACCTGTCTCCGGCCCGCGTAGAAACTGATGGAGCTCCCTCAAGGCATGGCAGGGATTCCGAGCGATGTCATGGCGTTCGGGCCTGCCGTTCGGTCGAGGCTGACGAGCTTCGTTGCTGCCGCGGTGAGGCTGGTTTGGAGGCCTTCGGCTTCGCCGGTCCAGCCGTTGTTGCGTGCCTCAGCGATGCGGTCGCGGAGGTTGGCGATGATCTCCGTCAGCCGTACGCGGGCGTTGGGGTCAACCTGCTGGCTGGGGCATCGGATGCAGGCATGTTCGTGCTTGCATGGGGTGTTGTAGGGACGCCCGCAGGTTCCGAGTTCGAGTTTGCGATGCTCGAAGTGCTGCTGAAATTCGTTCCACTCCGCGTCGGTGGGGCT
>NZ_LVCU01000189.1:0-6141 GCF_001647185.1 Rhodococcus sp. EPR-147 | reverse complement strand
GCCGTATCTCCGGCCGGGCGTCTAGAAAGGTTGGGCAGGCATGGCGAGGCTGAACTACAAAGCGGTCGAGGAGCGGGTCGCTCACCTCAGCAATCGCGATTCCTACGACCGCCAATTCGTCTTCGATCTGCTGCTGGCCTACGGGAAGCCGAAAAGCAACGTCACTCGTCTACGTAACGGATCGCTGAACGTCGCGACCGACCCCAATCGCGAGGTCGCCCAAAAGAACGTCGTGTACTTCCGTGAGACCAACCGGGAACCGCTGGCCGACATCGAGGAGCTTCGGACCTCGCCGGCGGTGATGCGCTACAACCCACGGTTCGTCATTGTCACCAACTACGAAGAGCTCGTCGCCGTTGACATGAAGACGGCGGAGAACAGAGTTTTCCCGATCCGAGACATTGCCAAGCACTTCACATTCTTCCTGCCCTGGGCTGGCATGGAGAAGGCCCAGTACACTTCCGAAGCACACGCGGACGTTAAGGCTGCGGAGCGGATGGGTAGGCTGTTCGATGAGTTGCTCGCAGCCAACCCGACCCTGATCGACCAGGCACATGGCCGGCACGCTCTGAACGTGTTCTTCACTCGGCTACTCTTCTGTTTCTTTGCCGAAGACACGGGAATTTTCGACGACAATCAGTTCACAACAGCAGTCGGCTCACACACTCAGACCGACGGCTCGGACGTCGAGGAGTTCCTCACTGATCTGTTTGCTGCGCTGGATACCGAGTTGGCCACTGACAAGCCGCACTACCTGTCGGCGTTTCCGTATGTCAACGGTCGGTTGTTCGAGGTTTCGACACAGCACGTGGTGCCTGGTTTTACCAAGCATTCCCGCGCCTTGCTTCTCGATCTCGGGGCGCTCGACTGGAGCGAGATCAACCCCGATATCTTCGGATCGATGTTTCAGGCCATCGTCACACCGGGGAAGCGATCGGATCTTGGTCAGCACTACACATCGGTGCCGAACATCCTGAAGACGATCGAGCCGCTGTTCCTTGATGGTCTCAAAGATCAGTTCGACTCCAGTTTCGACAACGTCAGCAAGCTGGAGAAACTGTTGGGGCGGCTCGGCGAGATCAGAGTCTTCGACCCTGCCTGTGGCTCGGGGAACTTTCTGGTCATCGCCTACAAAGAGCTTCGCCGCCTGGAGCATGCGATCCTCGAACGCCTCGCCGACCTGAGCCCTGAGCACCAGGTCATGTACGCAATATCCAAGATTCACATCGAGAACTTCTACGGCATCGAGATCGACGACTTCGCGGTCGAGGTCGCGATCCTCTCGCTGTGGATTGCTAAGCATCAGATGAACCGCGAGTTCAGAGAGAAGTTCGGCGTTGAGATCCCTCTAATCCCGCTAAGGGAGGCGGGCCAGATCGTTGCAGGCAATGCAGTTACCAGAGACTGGTTGGAGGTCTGTCCGAGCGACGACCGGTCCGAGAGCTACGTGCTCGGAAATCCTCCGTATCTGGGCAGTCGAAACCAGTCAGCTGAACAGAAGCGTGACCTCGCGACCGTGACTGCGAACTATAAGAGCCTGGACTACGTCTCCGCCTGGCTTATCAAGGGAGCAGATTACATCCGAGACACCTCCGCAAAGGCGGCGTTCGTAACTACCAACTCCGTAACGCAGGGCGAGCAGGTCGGAATTCTGTGGCCACAAGTGCTAGGTGACAGTCTAGAGATCGGTTACGCGTACTCATCGTTCAAGTGGTCAAATCACGCGAAGAACGCTGCCGGTGTCACATGCGTTGTAGTCGGGATACGTAAATGCTCATCAGCGCCGAGGTATATCTACACTGATGGCATCCGACTTGAGGCGCGACGGATCAACCCCTACTTGGCAGACGCCCCGAACATCTGGATCGGAAGGCGTAGCCGGCCGTTGTCTAATCTGCCGCGGCTTGGATTCGGTTCGATGCCGAACGACGGCGGGAACCTAATTCTCAGCGACGCAGAGAAGAGCGAGATAATAACACTGGCACCACATCTCGCCGATTGCATAAAGGGATTCAGCGGTTCGGAGGAGTTCATTAACGGTAAAACGCGCTGGTGTCTCACTATCCCCGACGACTTGATCGAACAGGCTACGCAGTTGCCAATTGTCAAGCGTCGGCTCGCGGGTGTCCGTGCACATCGTGAAAAGAGCACTGAAAAATCCACGAGAGCCAAGGCTGCAACCCCAAATCTCTTCTATTTCTGGGCGCATCAGAACACCGATTCCTTGATCGTCCCGCGAGTATCTTCCGAACGCCGCGAGTACATTCCGATTGGATACCTGGACCAGAGCACAGTCATTTCGGACTCCGCAAATGCCGCCTACAAAGTAGAACCGTGGACATTTTCGCTTCTCACTTCCCGAATGCACATCGTTTGGTTGCGTGCGGTGGGCGGGAAGCTAAAGACGGACTACCGGTACTCAGCAACGATCGTCTACAACAACTTCCCGCTCCCTATGCTGTCCGACTCGCTACAGGAGCAGTTGACGGTGGCAGCGTTGCGGGTGCTCGATGTGCGTGAGTATCACTGCGAGAAGACCCTTGCGGAACTGTACGATCCGGACAAGATGCCTGATGATCTTCGGGCAGCCCACGCGGAAGTTGATGCGCTGGTGGACTCGATCTACTCCAAGCGTGATTACGAAACGGACGAGGAACGATTGTCGGACCTGTTCGCAATGTACGAGGCAATGACAGCCAAGGAGCAGGCGACAAGTCCCGCGAAGAGGAGCAAGAAGTGAGCAACACGGCGAACGTCGTCGATGTGACTTACGCGCAGACCGGGGCGTCGGTGAACACCGACGCGTTGGGGATGCGGGAGATGCAGCAGCGGGTATTCGCCAAGCGCGACGCCCAGCATCTGTTGATCAAGGCTCCACCGGCGTCGGGCAAATCGCGGGCGTTGATGTTTGTCGGCCTGGACAAGCTGTTCAACCAGGGCCGCACAAAGGTGATCGTCGCGGTCCCCGAACGCTCCATCGGTGCATCATTTTCCTCGACGAAGCTGACCGCAGATGGCTTCTTCGCGGACTGGGAGGTCAAGCCCGAGCGGAATCTGTGCACTCCCGGTTCGTCGGCGGGCAAGGTCGGTGCGTTCACCGACTTCCTGAGCTCCAATGATCCGATCCTGGTGTGCACTCACGCGACGCTGCGCTTCGCATTCGAACGGTTGGCGTCAGCAGAGTTCAACGGCACGGTGCTGGCGATCGACGAGTTCCACCACGTGTCAGCTGATATCGAGGGCAGCCGGTTGGGTGCGCTACTCAAAGACGTGATGGCTGGTTCCGATGTCCACATCGTGGCAATGACCGGCTCGTACTTCCGCGGCGATTCGGTACCAGTACTTTCGGCCGCCGATGAGGCTCAGTTCACGCCGGTGACGTTCAACTACTACGACCAGCTCAACGGCTACCGCTATCTGAAGTCGCTGGGGATCGGGCACCACTTCTATCAGGGCCGCTACACCGAAGCGATTGCCGATATCTTCGATCTGGACAAGAAGACAATCGTGCACATCCCGAATGTGAACTCCGGTGAGTCGACCAAGGACAAGATCGAGGAGGTCGGGTTCATCATCGACACGATCGGTGAAGTGATCGACACTGAACCCGGCACCGGCATCATCCGGATCCGTCGCGCAGACACCGGGCGGGTGTTGCGAGTGGCCGATCTGGTCGACGATACAGACCAGAACAAGCGCGCCGACACCTTGCACTATCTGACGTCGGTAGCTGCGAAAGAGCGCGACGGCGTCGACATCATCATCGCTCTCGGCATGGCCAAGGAGGGGTTCGATTGGCCGTTCGCCGAGCATGCGCTGACCGTCGGGTATCGGGCGTCTTTGACGGAAATCATCCAGATCATCGGCCGGGTAACACGCGACAGCCCCGGCAAGGCGCATGCGCAGTTCACCAACCTGCTCGCCGAGCCGGACGCCGAGCGCGGCGAGGTGACGGTCTCGGTGAACAACATGCTCAAGGCGATCACCGCATCGCTGCTGATGGAACAGGTTTTGGCCCCCAACTTCGCGTTCAAGGCCAAGCGCGGAAACGACGATGCGCCAGAACCGGGGACCATCAAGATCAAGGGTTTCAAAGAGCCGTCGAGCGAGCGGGTCAAGCAGATCGTGGAGACTGACCTCAACGACCTCAAGGCCAACATTCTGCAGAACGAGACGTTCGCGAAGGCCGCCGCTGGCAGCGTCGACCCGGAAACGACGAACAAAGTCTTGATCCCAAAAATTATCCGAGAACGGTACCCAGACCTCACCGAAGAGCAGGTCGAGGAGGTTCGGCAGCAGGTCGTCGTGGACTCGGTGATCAAAAACGGTGAGGTCAAGCAGTTCGGTGACAAGCGGTTCATCAAGATGGCCGACACATTCGTCAATATCGACGAGGTCAACATAAACCTGATAGATACCATTAACCCGTTCCAGCGGGCGTTCGAGGTGATGTCGAAGTCGGTGACACCGTCAGTCCTGAAGATTATCTCCGATGCGATCACCTCGACGCGGGTAGAGATCAGCGAAGAGGAGGCGCTCGCACTGTTCCCTAAGATCCAGACCTGGGTCACAGTTCACGGGCGGCGTCCCGACGTGCGATCCGATGAGCCCACCGAAAGACGCTACGCCGAGGCACTGCTTTTCCTGCAACGCCTCAAGCAGCAGCGGACGGCCGCCACACCGACAACCGGTAACGAGACCCCCTGATGGCGCTAGACGACGACAGAGCCGAAGACGTTGTGCCAGAGGTCGACACATTCCAGCAGTTGATCGACACCGATGTCGACGGTTTGCTCGACTTGCCCGATAAGCCTACGAAAGTCACCTCGAGTGACCGACTCGAACGGGCTTTCCTCGAAGTTGTAGAGTTCCATCGCACGCATGGCCGGCTACCGAGCCCGACGACGCGGGAGATCTCCGAGCGCAAGCTCGGCGCGCGCCTCGATGGCATTCTGGCCGACGACACCAAGATCGAAGCCCTCGCCCATCTCGACGAGCTCGGCCTGCTTGCGGTGCCTGATGCTCCGGGTTCAATCGAGGAACTCCTTGACGACGATCCACTCGGCCTGCTCGCTGACGAGTCCGGCATCCTGGACGTGTCGGGTCTTCCGGTTCGCCGGCAACATTTCGACACCGAGGAGGTTGCCCGGCGTCGACCGGCTTCGGGCTTCGCAGAGTTCGCGCCGTTGTTCACGCAGAAGCACGCCGAGCTCAGCGATGGCCTTGCCCAGTTGATGCCGTACCCAGGGGTGAAACACATCGCCCCCGGTGCCTTTTTTGTGCTCAACGGGGTGATGCTGTTCATCGCAGAGGTCGGCGAAACGGAGTACAAGAAAACAACCGTCCGCGAGAACAAACGCGAGCGGCTGCGCTGCGTCTTCGAGAACGGCACCGAATCGCGGATGTACCGACAGTCCCTCGCAATAAGACTGGGCGACGAGGACGGGCAGATCGTTGCGCCTCGCGTCCAGCCGCAGATCCTCAGCGACGACGAAGTCAGCGGGTACATCTACGTCTTACGCTCCCGGAGCATCGACCCGCACATCGACGCAATCGACGACCTGCACAAAATCGGCTTCTCGCGCGGACCGGTTGAGGCAAGAGTAAAAAACGCAGAGAAATCTCCGACATATCTGATGGCACCGGTCGATATCGTCGCAACCTACCGCGTTTACAACGTACGGGCCGCAGCGGTGGAGAACCTGCTGCACCGTGTTTTCGCCGAAGTACGCCTGGATCTGACCCAAGTCGACAGCGAGGGCCGCAACTACGACCCGTCAGAATGGTTTGTCGTGCCCCGCACGGTCATCGACCAAGCAATCGAACTGATTACGTCAGGCGAAATCGTGCACTATCACTATGACCGGGACCTCCGCCGGCTGATCGAGCGCGCTGATGGTTAGTTCGAGGTCCTGGATCCGGCCGTCGTCTGATTAAAGCCTTACACGCGGTCAGATCGAGGGTCGTGGAATTCATCACTGCGCCATACCATTGGCGTTGCAATCGACAATGGCTACCATTACCGATAACGGATATTATGTAGGTTCGGTAGATTGGTTATCAGCACTTGGCGCGAATATCTCTGCTTCGTGTAACTGCCCCCGTGCTTCGCCGATACTCGCCTGAGCTGCATCGATACCA
>NZ_LVCU01000188.1:0-1636 GCF_001647185.1 Rhodococcus sp. EPR-147 | reverse complement strand
GACCACCGATCCGGCTGCGTTCGCGAATCCTCGGTGTGTGGCGGTACCGGCAGGTACCGGTCCGGCTGCGCTGCCGGCGGCCCTGGCTCGAGCGGCACCGGCGGGTTGTACCTCGGCGGCAACGGCTGTCGGTCGCCCGAGTCGGGCGTCTGCCAGGGTGGAGGTTGCCGAGGCGTCGAACGGGGAGTGGACATCGAGCCCGACGATACGGGCCCGCTGCCGTTGTCGCGTGCGTTGTCCGATCGCCCAGGGGGATTCCGATGGTCGGCGGCCGAGCCGTCGCGGACATGCATGGACCACGTCTCCGAAGTACCTTGCGGTCGGTCGCGGTCCACGGTCCCCCGTATTCGGTGTCGTAAGTCGTCCACGACGCTACCAAACGTTGCGCCGCCGACGCTCGGCTCATGCCCGGGGATGAGCCTGATCGTGCACGGCGCGCAGCCGCTCCACCGAGACGTGTGGGTAGATCTGAGTGGTCGCCAGAGAAGCGTGGCCGAGCAACTCCTGCACCACTCTCAGATCGGCCCCACCTTCGAGCAGATGGGTCGCTGCGGTGTGGCGCAGGCCGTGCGGACCGAGGCTGGGACCTCCGGGGACGGTGTCGAATACCTCGTGCACCGCCGTTCTGGCCTGCCGTTGATCGAGCCGTCCACCTCGCCGTCCCAGCAGCAATGCCGCACCGGATCGATCGGAGGCCAGTTCGGGCCTGCCGCTGACCAGCCAGTTCTCGACCGCATGCGCTGCCGGCGCACCGTACGGTGCCGAGCGTTCCTTGTTGCCCTTGCCGAGCACACGGATCAAGCGACGCTCGGTGTCCACGTCGTCGACGTCGAGTCCGCACAGCTCCCCGACGCGCACCCCGGTCGCGTACAACAACTCGACGATGAGTCTGTCTCGCAGCGCGATGGGGTCGAGCTCGGCTGCACCCGATTCGGCCGCGGCCAGCGCGTGCTCCGCCTGGCTGTGGCGAAGAACACCGGGCAGCGTGCGGTGGCCGGCCGGACCGGCCAACCGTTCCGCCGGTGCCACCGCCACCGCTCCCACCCGTTCGAGCCACTTCCCGAACGTCCTCGCCGACGAGGTGCGTCTCGCCATCGAGGTCCTGGCGGATCCGGCGGCCGAGTGCGTGGCCAACCACGAGCGCACCGCGCGGAGGTCGAGGTCGGCGATGGTCGCATCCGGCGAGGACTCCGCGAAGTGCGCGAGCAACGAACGAGCGTCCGAGACGTACGCCCGAATGGTGTGCTCGGATCGCTCTCGACCGAGTCGAAGATGCTCGGCGAACTCCTCGACGTGAATGCCGAGGTGAGGCGGCAGCGAATCAGTCATCGGCTCAGCTTGGGCTCTGGCAGGCCGCGCGACAACCGGACACGCCGTCCGAGGTGGGTCGTCGCGGGATCAGGCGTCGACACCGGATTCGGCCTGCGCGAGTTCGCGCTTCCACACTCGGAACGTCTCCTCGGTTCGGCCGCGACGCCAGTAGCCCGAGATCGAGGCCCACTCGGCACCGACACCCCGCTCCTTACGGATGTAGGGCCGAATGTTGTGCATGACGGCCTGGGCTTCGCCGTGCACGAAGACCTGAGCCTGCCCCGGCAGCCATTCCGTTTCCTTCACCGCTGCGATCAGCGGTGCG
>NZ_LVCU01000187.1:0-20343 GCF_001647185.1 Rhodococcus sp. EPR-147 | reverse complement strand
TAGATCTCGTCGTGCCTGTCGGCAACTTCGATGAAGACCTTGGCGACGGCATCCTCCGGGAGTGCTTCGACAGCAGCCGAAATCGCCGGAATCGCCGATTCGTCGCCGGCGAAGAGGTGCCAGTCCGCGTCGGGTCGCGGGGCGTACCCACCCGACGGGCCGAAGAACGACATCTCGTCCCCCGGCTTCGCCCGGGTGGCCCACGGCCCGGCGACTCCCTCGTCTCCGTGCACCACGAAGTCGATGGCGATCTCCCGAGCGCGAGTATCGACCGAGCGAACGGTGTACGTGCGCATGATCGGTTCGTCATCGGTCCCGAAGAACAACTTGACGTAGGCGTCGGTCTCGTCGATCGCATCGAAGTGGTCGAAACCGGCCCCACCCAGGTAGACCCGGTGCATGTGCGGGGTGAGCGCTTCGGTGCGCAGGACGGACAGGGTGGTTTTCTTGCGTGGCACTTCTGACCCCTCTTCGAGTGAACGACGCCGACAGCCGATGCGTCGACTAAGCATTACCTAACACTACCGTTAGGCTCTCGAATCGTGGTGCGCTCACCCACGCACGACGCGGAACCATCCGGTCTCGTCGCTGGCGACGAAACCGTCCATCTCCAGTACCGGCAGGGATGCGCGCACCTTGTTCAGCGGAACACCGGAGTGCTCGGACAGCTCTCTACTCGATACCGAACCGGTTGCCGGCAACGCGTCGTAGATCAGCAGGGCGGTGTCCGACAGCGCATCGGTCTCCCGAAAGAGGTCGGGTCGAGGCTCCTCCGGGGACCCGAGTGCACCCGCCGCGGCGGCCACATCGTGCGAGCTCGACACCAGCACGGCCTCGCCGTCCCGGATCATGCGGTGGCAGCCCGTGGACGTCGGCGAGGTGACCGGCCCAGGGACCGCGAGCACGGGCCTACCCAATTTCGCCGCCCACGCCGCTGTGTTGCGAGCACCGCTGCGCCACCCGGCCTCGACGACCACCACAGCCGATCCGAGTGCCGCAACGAGCCTGTTGCGAGCGAGGAAACGATGCTTCGCCGGTGTCGTACCCGGCGCGTATTCACTGAGAACCAGGCCACTGGCAGCGATCTGCCGCAGTAACCGCGAATGGCCCGCTGGATACGCACGATCGACGCCACAGGCGAGTACCGCCATCGTCGTACCCTCGACTCCGAGAGCCGCCCGGTGCGCCGCGGCGTCGATACCGAAAGCGGCTCCCGAAATGACGGTCCACCCGTCGAGCGCCAGATCGGCGGATATCTCCGCCGTCACATGATCACCGTAGGGACTCGAGGCGCGTGTCCCGACGATGGACACCGAACGCTCGGTGATCGTTGCGACCGGCCGAGTTCCCAGTGCCCACAACGCAATCGGTGGGCAGGTATCCACCCCTGCGGTCATACCCGGTCCGTCGAATCCGAGAAATCGCCACGCCGGCCACTCGTCGTCGTCCGGCGTGATCAACCGACCACCGGGCGCAGCGATGTGATCGAGATCTGCTGCCGCGGTGTCGATGTGGGCGCGGACCGCGAGCCGCTCCCCCAACCTGCCCGCCCGCACGGCTTCTGCCGTCGCTTCGGGACCGTGCGCTGCAGCATGATCGACCACCGGCCGATGCGGACCCTGCGCCACGCGAGAGAGATACGCCCAGGCGAGTCGACGCGCGTCGTGCGTCATGCCACTCCCCTGTCACGGAAATCCAACGCGGCTCCGACCTCGTCGGCACCGGGGACCGAACCACCGGCGAGATCGTTCAGCGTCCACGCCACCCGAATGGCTCGGTCTGCGCCGCGCGCGGTCAGCGATCCGTTGCGCAACGCACGCTCGACCGGAGCGAGCGTCGAGCGTGCCAATCGAAATCGTTGGCGCAGAGCGGGTCCGGGAACCTCCGCATTGGTCCTCCAGCCGAACTCTCGCCACCGCTGCGCGGCGGCGTCCCTCGCCCCCGTCACGCGTGCGCGAATTTCGCTCGTACCCTCCCCCACCTCGTCGACCAGTGCACCTGTCGCGACACCCATCATCTGAATTCGCAGATCGACGCGATCCAGCAATGGCCCGGACAGCTTGCCGAGATATTTGCGTCGCGCTGTGGGCGGGCAGACGCAGTCGACCTGCCGCGCAGGCGCACACGGACACGGATTGGCTGCGAGAACCAACTGAAACCTGGCCGGATACCTGGCCACACCGTCACGACGGGCAATGCGAATCTCTCCGTCCTCCAACGGAGTACGCAACGCCTCGAGTACCCGGACGCTCATCTCGGCGCACTCGTCCAGAAACAGGACTCCGCGATGTGCGCGGCTGACTGCCCCCGGTTTGGCCATTCCGGTTCCGCCCCCGACCAAGGCACTCACCGAGGTCGAATGATGCGGCGCGATGAACGGCGGTGACGTGATGAGCGGCCGCGCCGTGGTCAACAGGCCCGCCACCGAGTGGATGGCTGTCACTTCGAGCGCTTCGGATTCGGTCAGCGGCGGCAGAATCCCCGGAAGACGTTGCGCCAACATCGTTTTTCCGATGCCCGGTGGCCCGGTCAACATGATGTGATGTGCGCCTGCGGCGGCGACCTCCAGAGCCCATCGCGCATCGGCCTGTCCGGCAACATCACTGAGGTCCGGATAGATCTCCTCGTGCCATTCGGTCGGGACGGGTGATTCGAGGGCCTGCTCACCACGAAGCCAGGCCACCACGTCCCCGAGCGAACCCGCACCCAGCACCTCGATTCCGTCCACCAGACCCGCCTCGGGCAGACATTGCAGCGGAACGACCACTCGCTGCCAGCCCGCACTCTTGACCGCGAGCACCCCGGGCAGGACCCCACGGACTGCGCGCAGCCTCCCATCGAGTGCCAGCTCACCCAGAAACACGGTCTCGGACAGGCATCCACGCGGAATCGCCTTCGCGGCATCGAGAACCGACAACGCGAGTGCGAGGTCGTACACCGATCCGCCCTTGGGCAACGTCGCGGGCGACAGAGCGAGAATCACCCGACTGTCCGGCCAGGTACCGCCCGAGTTCTTCACAGCGGCTTTGACCCGGTCACGCGATTCGTTCAGCGCAGTATCGGGAAGACCGACAAGATGTGTGCCAGGTAGGCCCTGCCCGATATCGGCTTCGATTTCCACCAGCACACCGTCGACCCCGTTGACCGCCACCGAATGCGCTCTCCCGAGTGGCATCAGAACGCGGCCCGAACGTGCGTGATGACCGGTTCCTCGTGGCGACCGACCACGATCGCGATCACGTCGAATCTGATCTGCACCCACGGTCCCTGCTGCAGCGAAAGCCACCGCAGCGCCAGCCCTCTGATTCGAGTCTGTTTCGTGTACGTCACCGCTTCGGCGGGTGTTCCGTATTCGATTCCCGATCGAGTCTTCACTTCGACGAACACCACCGTCTCGCCCTCGCGCGCAATGATGTCGAGTTCTCCGGAACGATGCCGCCAGTTCCGCTCGATCACCTCGAGACCGATGTCCTCGAGATGGCGCACCGCGAGTTCCTCACCGCGCGCACCGAGTTCCTGGTTGGTTGCCATGTCCGCCATTCCTCCACTCTCCGACCGTGCATTGCGGCCGATTCGGTCGTCTCGACGGTGGCACGACCCGAAAGAGGAGAAGCGAAGAAAGCGCAGGTGGGAAATTGCCCTGTGGACAACTGCTCGACTGTGGACGAACGGTCCGATTGTCGGCGGCGATCAGTCCACCGTGTCGGACCGCCGTGCTATGGCTCGTAGCGTGTCCGAGCCGCCGGGCGAAAGCGGACTCCATATGCAAAAAGCTCCGTCCTGATTCAAAGAATCGGACGGAGCTGATGCGGCTTGTCGATACCGACATCGAAAGTGCCGATACGCAAAACGTGCTGCCGAGACACCGAGCCTCGGTTCGCGAAAGGACGGTCAGTGAGCAGCCTCGTAGGCCGCTTGCACATCCTGACTGATACGGCCGCGGGCACTGACCTCGTGACCGTTCTCGCGGGCCCATGCTCGAATGTCCTGCAGATCCACCTTGCCGCGAGCCGGTGCCGATGCAGCGCCGCCCTTACGGGTGCGGCGTCCGGAAATCTTCTCGGCGTGCTCGATCCAGAATGCCAACTGTTCGTGCAATTCGTTGGCATGTTTGAGGTTCAAATCGATGCGGTACTGGTTTCCACCGATGCCGAATTCGATGGATTCACCTTGGCCGTCTTTGATGACCGATCCGTCCACATCGTCGATCATCTGCACAAGCGTCTTGCGTGCCATCTCGTACCTCTTACACGTCTGGGGGATGTGATATTCAAGTTCTACCACCCATTCTCGTATCCACGCAAAGAACTGCAGGCGTTTCGTGACGTGTCGAATCGACGAATATCGGTGCAGAAATTGTCCAGCATTTCGAGCGACTAATCGACCAATTCGAATAGCTTTGTTGCGCAATCGATTTCACACGGGAAACCCGATCGCAACCGCCGTGCACCATTGGACGGGGAACAACTTTCCGTGACACCGAACACGGAAACAGGACATGCGGACCGATTTGGCCGGGCGTCCAATTTTTCGGGTGGCAAAACGATCGGTACAGCACGACCGCATCGCATCGGGTGGTTCGCAGCAGGCTGATCCGACATCCGACGCTCAGGGCGACTCCGTCAGGCCCCAGCCTCGGACGAGGAGCTATTCCGGCAGACGAAGATCTGGTTTGTCCAACTCTTCGATGTTGACGTCCTTGAAGGTGATCACCCGGACATGCTTGACGAAACGGGCGGGGCGATACATGTCCCACACCCACGAGTCGGACATGCGCAATTCGAAGTAGATTTCACCGTCGGCGTTGTGCGGAATGAGTTCTACGGAGTTCGCCAGATAGAACCGCCGCTCGGTTTCGACGACGTAGTTGAACTGACCCACGATGTCCCGATACTCGCGATACAGCGAGAGCTCCATCTCGGTTTCGTACTTTTCGAGATCTTCGGCACTCATCGGTCTCTTTCATCCTCCAGTCGGGCGTGAACAGCAATCATCGCGTACCGGCGTCGCGGCAGTCCATTCGCCCCAGGGCGTCGACGGCGTCAGGAGAAAGCCCCGCGGCGGCGGCTGCGACATTCGCGTAGGACATTCGATGCTCGCGGCTGGGCCCGAGAGCGGTCATGGCGGCCGAGTGAGCACGGGTGCTGTACCCCTTGTGCACGGCGAATCCGTAGCCGGGAATCGTTTCGTCCAACTGCACCATCAATCGGTCCCGGGAGACCTTCGCGAGCACGCTCGCCGCGGCGATGCACGCTGCGGTGGCGTCACCGGCGATCACCGGTAGCGACGGAACCGGAAGGCCGGGCACTCGAAAGCCGTCGGTGAGTACGTAGCCCGGGGTCATGCCGAGCCCGGCAACAGCGCGTCGCATTCCTTCGATGTTCGCCACGTGGACCCCGATGCGGTCGACCTCGGCCGCATCGATCGACACCACACTCCATGCCAGTGCCAGCCTCTGGATCTTGGGAAAGAGCTCTTCGCGCCGTCGCTCGGTCAACTTCTTCGAGTCGTCCAGATCCGCCAGGGCGGCATGTGCTCGCGCCCCGAGAACACACGCTGCGACCGTCAACGGACCGGCGCAGGCTCCTCTTCCCGCTTCGTCGACTCCTGCGACCGGACCGAGTCCGCCCCGCTCCAACGCCGATTCCATCGTCCGTAATCCGGCCGCTCGTCGGATGATCGGACGCGGCGGCCACGACGACCGAGTCAGAGTTGCGCGCGCACGCGGCGCACGTCGCGGGGTTGCCGTCATCGACCCTGGATGTCGGGAGAATCCAGGATGCCGGTTCGTGACGGCGGCAGTGCGATGAACACGGCCTTCCCGATCACGTTGTCGAGGGGAACGGTTCCGGTGAATTCGTCGGTGACGTGATACCGGGAATCTCGCGAGTTGCTCCGGTTGTCGCCCATGACCCAGACGTTGCCCTCCGGCACGGTGACGGGGTCGAAGCATCGTCCGGACTTCAGTTCGGTGTCGCACGTCATCGTTCCCGGGGTGAACGGGAAATCCATCTGGATGTACGGCTCGTCCAACGGCTGTCCGTCGACGAGCACTCGACCTTGATCGTCACAGCATTCGACGGTCTGACCGCCGGTGGCGATGACGCGCTTGACCAGATCGTTCTCGTCGGGCGCGACGACTCCGATCAACGAGCCGACTTCCTGTGCGCCACGAATCACCGAGTTGTCGGACCGCTGTGACACGAATTCGTCGTTCCACGAATCCGGGCCACGGAAGACGACGATGTCGCCGGGCTTCGGGTCGCCGAACCGGTATCCGATCTTCTCCACCACGATGCGGTCACCGGTGCAGCCGGTGCAGCCGTGCAAGGTCGGCTCCATCGATTCGGACGGGATCAGATACACCCGTGCGACGAATGTCTGGAGCAGAAAACTCAGTACCAGCGCTACCAGAATCAGAATGGGGAGCTCACGCCAGAACGATCGGGGCTTGCGTTCCCGACGCTTCTTCCGTGAAGACTCGTCGTCGGGCTCGTCGGTTGGATCCTGTGGGGACTGCGTCACGTGATCAGGTTAGCCGGAACCGTCGCCCGCACGGCCGGACGGTCTGCGCATGGGCGGTTCGCGGCTCTCGATCCGCCCGTCGGCAGGGTTGAATGCGGGCCGATCGCGGGCAGTACGCACCATGCCGCGTCGCCCTGACGGGCAACGCGGCATGGTGTGAACTGATGTGTCCGGGCGGAACCGGTCAGCGCTTTTCCTTGATCTTGGCGGCCTTGCCACGCAGATCGCGGAGGTAGTAGAGCTTGGCGCGACGGACGTCACCGCGGGTGAGGACCTCGAACTGAGCGATGTTGGGGCTGTGCACCGGGAAGGTGCGCTCGACACCGACGCCGAACGAGACCTTGCGGACCGTGAACGTTTCGCGAACGCCACCGCCCTGACGTCGGATGACGACGCCCTTGAAGATCTGAATGCGCTCCTTCGAGCCTTCGATGACCTTGACGTGCACGTTCAGCGTGTCGCCGGGGCGGAAATCGGGGATGTCGCTACGCAGCGACTGATTGTCGAGAAAGTCCAGAGTGTTCATCGGTTGTGCCATCCTTGCGTTCTGCGCATGAGTAGAGGAACCGAGCGGCTCGCTGACACAGCGGCTCGACTGGTTCGTACTCCGAGTGAGGTCCGTGCCTGCTAGAGGCAACCCGACCATTGTGCCAGACCATCAGGCGTTCGACGAAATCGGCGCTTCTCGGCTCGCCGCCGTCCCGCTCGGCATCGGCGCAGGCAGTACCGTCCGCGCCAATTCTTGCTCCGTGGCCTCACGTGCATGCACGATGCTCGGCTTGCCTGCGATCGCGTCCTGAAGATAGATCTTGGCCCGAATGATCGGCCGTCGCCACCGCTTCTCCCGGCGCAGTGCGCGTTCCATCTTCTTCGGCCTGGTGGTGTAACGCCACCTCGCCCACGGGGCACTCGGCCTGCTCAACCGCACTGCGGCCAGAACGAGGATCGGCAGGACGAACAGCCCGAGCAGTCCGGTCCAGATCTTTCCTTTGAGCAGTACGACGACACCCAGCGCGAGATTGGCCAGGGCCAACACCGCAAGGGTGCCGCGCACCCACGGGTCGGGATCGGACCGGAAGCCGGCCGGGCTGAGCAGCTCCAGAGGGTGCAAGCCGAGCAGCAGCAGGCCGGTGAATCCCACTGCCGCGAACACGGCGTCCACCGACGTGCGCCCCTGTTCGGACCAGTAGACATCGCGGAGATAGAAGATCAACGCGAACTCGTCGAGGACGAGAGCTGCCCCGATACCGAAGATCGCGGCCAGCATCGCCCCGACCGACTCGGAACCGTCGACGTACACCGCGATCAAGCCGATCCCCGCCAGCAGCATCAACACGATCCCGAAGACGACATGGTGGATGTGCTGACCGCCGGGCGTGATGTTTCCCGGCCACCACTTCACATCTGCGCGAATCATCCTGACGCTGAGTCGGATCAGCAGGAACCCCAGCAACAGCCCCAGTAGGAAGCACAGCAGCGGCAGGCGGCCGTGATCGATGACCCCGTGTTGCAACCACCTCACGTGTGGCTCACGTCCTTCCTGCCGAACGGCCGAACGACCGGTGAATCACCGTTCACACTATTCGTGTTCGGGACCGCCCAGGGCAGCATCGACCCGAGGATCCGCCCGCTATTTTCCGAATCCCGCCTTCCGAAGCGCATCGGCCATGGAACCGGCCGCCGGTGCTGCCGACTGGCCGCCGCCGCGCTGTGGGCGCGCGTCTCGACTTCGGTTGCTCTGGCCGCTGCCCGCAGCTCTGCCCTGGCCTCGGGGCCGGTCGGGCTGCTGTCCGCGAGAGGCGTCCTTGCCGCCACCGGCACCGGGCTCGTCGTCCAGCCGCAGACTCAGGCCGATGCGCTGCCGCGGGAGGTCGACCTCCAAGACCTTGACGCGCACCACGTCACCGGACTTGACCACCTCGCGGGGGTCCTTGACGAAGTTGTGCGACATCGCCGAGACGTGCACCAGCCCGTCCTGGTGCACACCGACGTCGACGAACGCGCCGAACGCTGCCACGTTGGTCACGACACCTTCGAGCGTCATACCCGGCTTCAGATCGGCGACCTTCTCAATACCGGCGGCGAAGGTGGCGGTCTTGAACTCGGGGCGAGGGTCGCGACCCGGCTTCTCGAGTTCGGAAATGATGTCGGTGACGGTGGGCAGACCGAATCGCTCGTCCACGAATTCGGCAGGGTCGAGACCTCTCAGCAGAGCCGTGTTACCGACTACCTCGCGCACACCCAGGCCTGCCTTGCCGACGATGCGCCGCACGACGGGATACGCCTCCGGGTGAACACTCGACCGGTCCAGGGGATCCTCTCCCCCGGAGATACGAAGGAATCCGGCGCACTGCTCGAAAGCCTTGGGGCCCAGACGAGGTACATCTTTGAGCGTGCTGCGGCTGGAGAACGGACCGTTCTGGTCGCGGTGCGCCACGATGCTCTCGGCGAGAGAGCCGGCGATACCGGAGACCCGCGAGAGCAACGGAACCGACGCGGTGTTGACGTCGACGCCGACGGCGTTCACCGCGTCCTCGACGACGGCCCCGAGGGAACGGGCCAGCAGGGTTTCGGAGATGTCGTGCTGGTACTGCCCGACGCCGATGGACTTGGGATCGATCTTGACCAACTCGGCCAGCGGATCCTGCAACCTGCGGGCGATCGAGACGGCACCGCGGATCGAGACGTCGAGTTCGGGCAGCTCGCTCGAGGCGTACGCGGAAGCGGAGTACACCGACGCTCCGGCCTCGGACACCACCACCTTGGTCAGGTTGGCGGCAGGGAACTTGGCGATCAATTCTGCTGCCAGCGAGTCGGTTTCACGCGATGCGGTGCCGTTGCCGATGGCGATCAGTTCGACCTTGTGCTTGGCGGCCAGGCCGGCGAGGGTGGCCACCGCCTGATCCCACTTGCCCTGCGGCTTGTGCGGGTAGATGGTGTCGTGGTCGACGACCTTGCCGGTGGCGTCGACGATGGCGACCTTGGTGCCGGTACGGAAGCCCGGGTCCAAGCCCATGGTGGTGCGGTTGCCGGCCGGTGCGGCGAGCAGCAGATCCTTGAGGTTGCTCGCGAAGACGTCGACGGCGTCCTTCTCGGCCGACTGACGCAGTCGCATACGAGTGTCGAGGGAGACGGTCACCAGCATCTTGGTGCGCCACGCCCATCGGACGGTATCGAGCAGCCACTTGTCGGCAGGCCGTCCTCGATTCTCGATCCCGAACTTGGTCGCGATCCGACCTTCGTAGACACTCGGCACCCCGGGGGTCGGTTCGTCGCGCTCGGGCTCGAAACCGAGGGAAAGTACTTCTTCCTTCTCGCCTCTGAGCGTGGCGAGGATTCGGTGCGAGGGCAGGCTCGTGAACGGTTCCGAGAACTCGAAGTAATCGGAGAACTTGGCACCCTCCTCCTCCTTGCCCTTGCGAACCGACGCGACGAGCTTGCCGGATGTCCACATCAGTTCGCGCAGCTCGCCCACCAGGTCCGCGTCCTCGGCGAAGCGCTCGACGAGAATCGCCCGTGCGCCGTCGAGTTGCTCCTGATCGAACTGGGCCGGGTCGGTGGTGGGGTCGGAGAACAGAGCGTCGGCGACGGGCTCGTGCCCGGCCTCACGCGCGATCTGAGCCTTGGTTCGACGCTTGGGCTTGAACGGCAGATAGATGTCCTCGACGCGCGCCTTGGTGTCGGCCAGCATCAACGACTGCTCGAGCGCGTCGTCGAGCTTGCCCTGCGAGCGGATGGACTCGATGACGGCGTCTCTGCGCTCGTCGAGCTCGCGCAGATACCGAAGTCGCTCATCGAGCTGACGCAGTTGCGTGTCATCGAGAGTGCCGGTGACTTCCTTGCGGTAGCGCGCGATGAACGGGACCGTCGACCCGCCGTCGAGCAGTTCCACGGCGGCACGAACCTGTTCTTCACGAACGTCGAGTTCTTCGGCTATGCGCTTGTTCACAGATTTCAGAGCAGTGGTCACGGCGATGGACCCTACCGCTACTGTGGGACAAGTCGGTCAGCGGTTCAACGTGTGGGAGAGATACGCGGATGGTCAGGGGGTCTCGGTTCCTGGCTGCAGCCTGCGCCTCCCTGATACTGGCCGGATGCTCGGCTCCTCCCGACGACCAGGTCGGCGACTCCGACTCGAAGGACACCGCCGAGACGTCGGCGTCGCCCTTTCCCGACATGAAAAAGGTCGACGGCGTAGCCCTCGAAGCTCGTATCCCGATGGCGATCGCGTCGGCCCAGGCCCGCGGTGCCGACGTCGATTTCGCACTGTTGGATCGTCGGACGGGCTCCTATTACAGCAGCAATGCCGATATCCAGGTCGAAACCGCATCGGTATCCAAGCTGTTCATCGCCGACGAGGTGTTGTTCCGAGCACAGTCGGAGAACCGTCCTGTCTCTGCCGACGACCTGACCACCATGACGAGCATGCTCGAGTTGTCCGACGACAACGCCGCGTACACGCTCTGGTATCGCTACGGCTCGTCGGAGATCGTGCGCACGGTCGCGGCTCGCTACGGCTTGACGAGCACCACGCAGCCCGGGGACGACGAGTGGTACAACACCGAGACCACGCCCAGCGACCTGGTCGGTTACTACGCGGGGTTGCTCAACGGCAGCGGCGGTCTGACCACGGCATCCACGGACATCGTGATCGGAATGCTGCGCCGTTCGGCACCGATTGCCGCGGACGGCTACAAGCAGCACTTCGGGATCGTCGACGGTTTGCCCGGCGAGAGTGTGCACGCTGTGAAACAGGGCTGGATGTGCTGCGTGTCCGATCGGTGGGTACACCTGTCGACGGGCACCATCGGTGTCGACAACCGCTACGTTCTGGCTCTGTCGTCACGCGAGGACATCTTCTACGCCGACGACTTGGAAAGCTATCCGGACACCGCGGTGGTCGACGTCAGTGACGACGCCAGCGCGCTGCATGCCAGGGACACTCTCACCGGATTCGTCTCGATGCTCTTCCCCGACGGCACCGTCAGCTGAATTCGTCAGTCCTGCAACAGGTCCGGACGACGCTCGGCGGTCCTGTCCAGTGACTGCTGTCGGCGCCACGCAGCGATCTTGGCGTGATCACCCGAGAGCAGTACCTGCGGAACGTCGAGATCACGCCACTGTGCGGGACGCGTGTAACTCGGCCCCTCGAGCAGACCGTCGGAGAACGAATCCTCCTGGTGCGACTGCTGATTGCCGAGAACCCCTGGCATCAGCCGCACCACGGCCTCGGCCATGACGAGAACAGCCGCTTCGCCGCCGATGAGCACGTAGTCGCCGATGCTGACTTCCTCGACACGGACCCGACGTGCGGCATCGTCGAACACTCGTTGATCGATGCCTTCGTATCGGCCGCAGGCGAATACGAGATGCTTTTCGGAGGACCACCGCTCGGCTGTCCGCTGGGTGAACGGGACGCCGGCAGGCGTCGGAACGACGAGGAGAGAATCGTCGGTCAGCACGTCGTCGAGTGCGTCTCCCCAGACGGTCGGCTTCATGACCATTCCCGGTCCGCCGCCGTAGGGCGAATCGTCGACGGCCTTGTGCACGTCATGAGTCCACGACCGCAGATCGTGGACCTCGACCGAGACCAGGCCGCGGTCGATTGCTTTGCCCAGCAACGCGGTTCGGAGCGGCGTGAGGTACTCGGGAAAGATGGTGACGACGTCGAGGCGCACGATCTACTCCGGATCCAGCAGACCCTCGGGCGGATCGATCTCGATCGTCTTGTCTGCCAACGACACCGTCGTCACGATGGCCGCTACGAACGGCACGAGGATTTCGGCGCGTGCTGCTTCGCCGGAACTCGGAATCGGCGTGATGGAGAGCAGCTCCCCCGCTGCGGAGTGGAGAACTTCGCGGACCGTTCCCACGACGGTGCCGTCGGTCAGGATCACCGTGAGGCCTTCGAGTTCGTGGTCGTAGAACTCGTCCGGGTCGTCGGACGGCGGAAGATCGGTGGATTCGACGACGAACAGAATGCCCCTGAGTTGGTCGGCGGCCGTCTTGTCGTCGATACCGTTCAGACGCAGCAGAAGCCGCCCGGAGTGTTCCCGGACGGCGTCCACTGTGTACGAGGCTGGCTCGGCGTTCGATCGAGGCTTGCGGCCCGACAGAACGGTTCCTTCGGCGAAGCGGTCGTCGGGGTTGTCGGTGCGGACCTCGACGACGACTTCGCCTTTGATGCCGTGCGACTTCGCGACACGGCCGATGACCAGCTCCATGATGGGTACGTGACCTACTGGTCCGTGTCGACCACGTCGACGCGGATGCCGGGACCACCGATTCCCGAGACGAGAGTGCGCAGTGCCGTAGCGGTACGACCGCCACGGCCGATGACCTTGCCCAGATCGTCGGGGTGCACGTGGACCTCCACGGTGCGGCCCCGACGGCCGGTGATCATCTCGACGCGAACGTCATCGGGATTGGCGACGATGCCGCGAACGAGGTGTTCGACGGCATCGGCGACAACGGCACTCACTTCTCAGCAGCCTCGGCGGCCGGCGCGTCTGCCGTCTCGGTTGCTGCAGCGTCGGTGGTCTCCGCAGCGGCGTCGTCGGCCTTGGGAGCCTTCTTCTTCTTGGCGGTGGTGGCCTCGCCCTGGGGCTCGGAGTCGGCCTGCGCCAGTGCGGCGTTGAACAGGTCGAGCTTGGACGGCTTGGGCTCGGCGAGGCGGAGGGTTCCCTCGGCACCGGGGAGGCCCTTGAACTTCTGCCAGTCGCCGGTGATCTTGAGCAGAGCCTCGACCGGCTCGGTCGGCTGTGCGCCCACGCTCAGCCAGTACTGCGCCCGCTCGGAGTTGATCTCGATGATGCTGGGGTCCTGCTTGGGCTCGTACGTGCCGATGGTCTCGATCGCACGGCCGTTACGACGGGTGCGGGCATCGGAGATGACGACGCGGTAGTGCGGGGTGCGGATCTTGCCGATACGCATGAGCTTGATCTTGACAGCCATGTTCTGGTGGAGCCTTTCGAAAGTTGGTCACGGCGCAATTCAGCGGTCCGCACGGCATGCGAACCCGGTTTTGCGTTGAAGGGTGTTGTGACCGCCGCTCGGTACGTAACCGGATGACGGGCGAACAGCTGTTCATTGTGCCAGACGGGTCGCACTATCGGTGAATCGGGCCCGCAGAACCACTCCCGTCAGGCGAGCAAGACCACCAGGGCAGGAAGGGTGTTGTTCAACGAGTGTGCCGTGATCGACGCGACGATCGAACCGGAACGCATTCGAGCGATGCCGATTGCGAATCCTCCCCACAACAGCACCACCAGGCGCCACCACTCTCGGTGCCACACCGCGAACAACACCGCGGTGATCGCCAGGACCACCCATCGGTTGCCCAACCAGGCCATCGGCATCGGGCGGGTGCGTTTCTCGAGCGCTCCCCACAGCATGCCGCGGAACATCGTTTCCTCGCAGATCGGTGCACCGAGCCAAATCCACAGGGCCAGAACGATTTTCAAGCCGACGGCCGTATCCGTGACCGCGCCGAGGGGCGTCGGGTCGCCGACTTCGATACGGGACAACAGAATCAGAGCCAGCACTATGCCGCCGACCACGGCGACGCCACCCCACGCCAACCCGGATCGGAGGTGCCCGAGAAATTCGGGGATGGATCTGGGGAGGCCGAAGTCGACGACGGGGCCGTTGCCCCGCGACTTCGAGATGGCCACCGCCACTCCCGTGGCGAGCAGGCTCGGGATCATGATGCCCACCACGAAGACGGCCGAGGCGTCCGACGTCACGACGAGGCCGAGCACCAGGAATCCGGCCAGATTGAGCCCCAGCACCAGTGCCGCGGCTGGCAGTCCCCACCGTTGGCCGCGTCTGCGTTCGAGCGCGGCCTGCTCGGCGCGCCAGTAGGTTTCGGACAGTCCCGATCCTTGCTGATGAACGTGATTCATCGGAGCCAGACCGGCCCAGCTGGGGCGGTCGGGATCGGCTCGTCCTGCGCCGTCACCCGGGTCGGTCACCCCCGGACCGTCGATCCACTCGTCGTGCGACCACGCCGGTCGGTCACTCGTCCGCGAAGGATCACCAGATCCGGGTTGGACAGCACATCCGGTCCGCCTCGCGGATCCTCGGCGTAGACCACGAGATCGGCGGGCGCGCCGTGTTCGAGCCCCTGTCGACCCAGCCACGACCGGGCCTCCCAGCAGGCGGCACCGAGTGCATCGGTCGGTGAGAGTCCGACGGCCGCGAGTGCGGCGACCTCGTCGGCGATACGACCGTGCGCGATCGAACCGCCTGCGTCGGTGCCTGCGTAGATCGGAATGCCTGCGTCGTGAGCTCGTCCGACGGTATCGGCGACGCGTTCGTGCAGCGCCCGCATGTGCCGGGCGTAGACGGGATACCGGGTGGCGGAGTCGGCGATGCCGGGGAACGTCTCGATGTTGATCAGCGTCGGTACCAATGCGGTGCCGTGATCGACCATCATCTCGACGGTCTCGTCGGTCAGGCCGGTGCCGTGTTCTATGCAATCGATTCCCGCCGCGATCAATCCGGGCAGGGCATCCTCACCGACGACGTGTGCGGTCACCCGCGCGCCCTCGGCGTGGGCAGCGGCGATGGCGTCGACGAGGATCGAGTCGTTCCACAGCGGTCGGAGATCTCCCACCGAACGATCGATCCAGTCGCCGACGAGCTTGACCCAGCCATCGCCGAATCGTGCCTGTTGGGCCACCGCCTCGGGCAGCTGCGATTCGTCCTCGATGTCGATTGCCAGACCCGGGATGTAGCGCTTCGGTGATGCGATGTGACGGCCCGCTCGGATGATGCGGGGAAGGTCCTCGTATTCGTCCAGCTCGCGCGTGTCCACCGGAGACCCGGCGTCGCGCAACAGCAGCGCGCCGACGCCTCGCTCGGTCTCGGCCTGGCGGATCGACCCGATCAGGTCCGTGTGTCCCCCGCCGTACTCGATTCCGACATGGCAGTGGGCGTCCACCAGACCGGGCAGAATCCAGCCGCCGTCGTGAACGAGATCGGCATCCGCGATCGGCTCCGTGGACAGGACGCCACCCTCGATCCACAGATCGATCTCGGACCCGTCCGGCAGTCCGCGGCCCCGCACCCGCATCGCCGACACGTGCGCGCTTACTTCTTGGGTAGTTTCAGCTGCGACAGATCGATGCCTTCGAGCCCCGGTGGCAACTGGTCGAGGCCCTTGGGCATGGACGACAGGTCGGGCATTCCGGCAGGCATTCCGCCCGGCATGCCCGGGAATCCACCGCGGATCTTCGGCTGCGTCGGGCCGCGTGCACCCTTCTTGCCCTTCTTGCCCTTCTTGTTGTTCCGCACCTGCTTGCGCGCGCCCGGCATTCCCATCCGACCGGCCATCGCAGACATCATCTTGCGCGCCTCGAAGAATCGGTCGACGAGCTGATTGACGTCGGAGACCTTGACGCCCGAGCCGTTCGCGATACGGAGTCGACGCGACGCGTTGATGATCTTCGGGTCGTTCCGCTCCTGTGGCGTCATGCCGCGGATAATCGCTTGCACGCGGTCGAGTTGTTTCTCGTCGACGTTGGCGAGCTCTTTCATCTGCCCGGCACCGGGCAGCATACCCAGCAGGTTTCCGATGGGTCCCATCTTGCGGACGGCCATCATCTGCTCGAGGAAGTCGTCGAGCGTGAGTTGCCCCGAGCCGATCTTGTTGGCCGTCGCCTCGGCCTGCTCGGCATCGAAGTGCTGCTCGGCCTGCTCGATGAGGCTCAGCACGTCGCCCATGCCGAGGATGCGGCTGGCCATGCGATCGGGGTGGAAGACGTCGAAGTCCTCGAGCTTCTCACCGGTCGACGCGAACATGATCGGCTGGCCGGTGACCTCGCGGACACTCAGCGCGGCACCGCCGCGAGCATCGCCGTCGAGCTTGGTGAGAACGACACCGGTGAAGCCGACGCCGTCACGGAACGCCTCGGCGGTACTGACGGCATCCTGGCCGACCATCGCGTCGAGAACGAACAGTGTCTCGTCCGGCTGGACCGCGTCACGAATTCCCGCGGCCTGACTCATCAGCTCGGTGTCGATGCCGAGGCGACCAGCGGTGTCGACGATGACCACGTCGTACTGCTTGCTTCGAGCCTCGGCGATGCCGGCCCGAGCGACCTCGACGGGATCCGCGGCCGAGACTCCGAGTGCATTGTCGCCGCCACCGATGGACGTGCCCGGATGCGGCGCGAAGACGGCGGCACCGGCGCGCTCGCCCACGATCTGCAGCTGGCTCACGGCACCGGGACGCTGGAGGTCGCACGCGACGAGCAGTGGGGTGTGGCCCTGGCCCTTGAGCCATTTCGCGAGCTTGCCCGCCAGCGTCGTCTTACCCGAACCCTGCAGACCGGCGAGCATGATCACCGTTGGCGGGTTCTTGGCGAACACGAGCCTGCGAGTCTCGCCGCCGAGGATGCCGACCAGTTCCTCGTTGACGACCTTGACTACCTGCTGGGCGGGGTTGAGCGCGCCCGAGACCTCGGCACCCTTGGCCCGGGCCTTGATGCGGCTGATGAACTCACGTACGACGGGCAGTGCCACGTCCGCTTCGAGCAGGGCAAGACGGATCTCACGGGCAGTGGCGTCGATATCCGCGTCGGACAGTCGACCTTTGCCACGCAGGTCCTTGAGAGTCCCGGTCAACCTGTCGGAAAGGGATTCGAACACCGATTGCACTCCTGAGCTAGCCGATCACCGAAAACGAGCCGAATCCGGCACGGTCACCACACTAGCGGCAGCACGCCGCGTCGTCTCTGGGGCGTTCGACTGTCGTGTCGAACGTGGCGATGTCGAGTCAGGCCAGGCGCGCGGAATCGTTCCACGTCACTGCAACTCCCCGCGTCGCGAGCCACTGCGCGGGGTCGACCTTGACGCCGGAGGGATCGTGTACCTCGAAGTGCAGATGTGGGCCGGTCGACTGGCCGCGGTTGCCCACGGTTGCGATCTGCTCACCGGCCGCCACGCGCTGACCGGGCTGAACCGAGAAGTCGTTGACGTGCCCGTAGACCGTCTCGGTGCCGTCGTCGTGCCGCACCTTGACCCAGAGACCGAAGCCGGATGCCGGTCCTGCGTCGGACACGGTGCCGTCAGCGGCGGCGTAGATGGGCGTTCCGATGGGTGCCGCGATGTCGAGGCCGCTGTGCTGGGTTCCCCATCGCGAGCCGAAGTTGGACGTCAACACTCCTGCCACGGGCTGCACTGTGCCCTTCTTAAGCGAGCGCAGGCTGTCGAGAGGAGACTCCGCACCCAACTGCCCCAGGCCGACGTCGTCGAGCCATTGCTGGGCGTCAGCACCGGGATCGGCGACTCCGAACGAGGCCAGTGGGTCGGCGGTCGGTGCCGGTGCCGGTGCAGGCGCGGTAGGCGCGGCCTCGGGCGGTGCCGGCTGCGACGGTGCGGGCGGTGGCGCGAACTGTGGGGGAAGGAACTGCGGGAGCTCGAACTGGGGCAGCTCGAATCCCGCGGGCAGCAGACCCTCCGGTACGGCGAACGGCAGTCCTGCTGCGGGTGCCTCGGGGATCGGCGCGGCACCTGCGGTACCGGCACCCATCGTCGTGGCGCCGACGACGATCGCGCCCGTCGCGGCGACGATGGTTGCCGCCCGTCGGCCGAGGTCGGGTGTGTCCTGTACGGCGCGGTGTCTGCCGCTCGTCGGACGCGCCGCGATGTCGGTCGGTGTGTGGACGGTCGACCGTCGGTGGGATCCCACAGTTGGTGCCTCTCGAAAGATCAGGAGTGGAGCCTGCAGGAACGACGTGGTTCGAGCAGTGTGGAGCCTGCAGGAACGACGTGGTTCGAGCAGCGTGGAGCCTGCAGGAACGACGTGGTTCGAGCAGTGTGGAGCCTGCAGGAACGACGTGGTTCGAGCAGTGTGGTGGTCGCTCGAACGGTCGAGAGTGTCGTTTCTGCGTCTGGGACGAATGTAACAAATCGGCATCGGCGCAAGGCCCGGTGGCCGGAAGTTCGTGAATAGTCACCAGCGCGAGTCGGTCTGCTCTCGCATTCCGACCCGCGGTCAGGTGCCTTCCGGCTTTTCCGGAGGCTTGGGCGGTTCCGGGGCAGGTACCACCGCGAGGATCGCGCGCTCGAGGTCCTCGCGAACCGCCCTGCTGTCTGCTCCCGCAAGGTCGATGCAGAAGGAGTCGCCCACCGAGCTACCCAGGGTCGAGACGCGGGCCCACCGGATGTCCGATCCCTGCTGTTCGATCGCACTGGCCAGTCGGCAGAGCAGACCGAGCCGGTCCTCTGCTCGTAGCTCGAGCACCACCTGCCCGGGTTCGTTGTCGTCGAACCACAGCACCCGAGGCGGAGCTTGGGCGTAGAGAACCGGGACTGCAGAATCCTCGGCATCGTCCTCGACGGTTTCGGCTCTGGCGTCGCGTTCCTTGGCGTCGAGCACGGCGACGAGGTCGAGTTCGCCGGCCTGGGCTCGGATGATTTCCTGCCGCAGCAGACCGGCCTGTGGCGGGGATCCGAAGAGCGGCGCGACGTCGAACGAGTTGATCGCCGATCCCTCGTGACTTCCGAGGGAGGCCGAGAGAACGCGAAGCGAATGCAGCGCGAGGACTCCTGCGGCGTCGGAGAGCAGCCCGGGCGTGTCGGGGGCGATGACGGTGACGACGAAGGTGTGCAGCCCGTCGGTCGGCGCGATGTCGACATGGACGCCTCCCCGCGCTGCGAGTTCGACGTGCGCAGGGTCGAGTGGATCCGGAGAGGGCAGACTCTCCCCCGCCATCACCAATCGGCAACGGCGCACGAGCTCGCGGATGAGCGAGGCCTTCCAATCGCCCCACACCCCCGGTCCGGTGGCGAGCGAATCCGCCTCCGCCAGTGCGTGGAGCAGCTCGAGCAAGATGGTGTCGGCACCGAGGGCGTCGACGACGGTTTGCACGGTTGCCGGGTCGTCGAGGTCGCGTCGGGTGGCGGTCTCCGGCAGCAGCAGGTGGTATCTCACCATCGACGTCAGCAGTGCCACGTCGGACGGCCACAGTCCTAGCCTGTTGCCGATCTGGATGGCCAGATCTGCACCGACGACGCTGTGGTCGCTGCCGCGTCCCTTGCCGATGTCGTGGATCAGCGCGCCGAGCACCAACAGGTCCGGACGCGCAACTCGGGTGGTCAATGCGCTTGCGTAGGCTGCAGTTTCGACCAGGTGCCGATCGACTGTCCACGTGTGCACGGCATCTCGCGGTGGCAGATCGCGTACCGCGCCCCACTCCGGAATGAGCCTGCCCCACAGTCCGGTTCGATCGAGAGCTTCGATGGCCGCGATGGCTTTGCGACCCGATCCGAGCAACACGAGCAGATCGTTGAGGGCTTCCTTCGGCCAGGGTTCGCGGAGCTCGGGCGCGCTGTCGGACAGTCGGTTCAGGGTCGAGGCCGACATCGGCATTCCGGTCTGCGCCGACGCCGCAGCGACACGCATGATCAGACCCGGATCCTTGTTCGGCCGCGCGTCGCGGGCGAGAACGACCTCGCCGCCGTGTTCGACGACCCCCTCGTCCAGCGGCCGCCGGATCGGAACTCGACGAAGGCGTGAAAGACCCTTTCGGGGAAGCGAATTGCCGGCGGTGCGCAGTCCGACGTCGACCGAGTAGCTGATGGTGCGGGCCGAATCGCTCAGTACGCGAGCGAGATCGAAGCGGTCTCCGATCCGCAGCGCGGCACCGATCTCGTCGGCGTCCTGTGCGCGCAGTTGATCCCGTGCTCGACCGGCGACGCGGTGCAGTTCGGTGCGCACGTCCAACAGGCGTCCGTGTGCGAAGGCCAAACCGCCACCGGGCGATTCGGGCCCGAGCCCGGGCATGCCGTCGGTCAACTGCGCGATGGAGA
>NZ_LVCU01000186.1:0-6426 GCF_001647185.1 Rhodococcus sp. EPR-147 | reverse complement strand
GACCACCGCCCGCGGGTCTGCTCGATCAGCTCGTCGAAGCGCCCTCGAATACCGTTGCGCCACTGGCGACGTACGCCGCCGATGAGGAGGTTGCTCAATTCGACGTCGCCGGCGATGTGCCGCGCCTCGAGCATGCCGAGAGATGCCGTCATGTCGGCCGCCGCCACCTGCAGAGCCTGTGGCACCGTTCGCACGCTGTGGTCGAGCTTGATGTGTGCGTCCCACAACGGGTACCAGAGCTTGTCGGCGACATCGGAGACGATGCGTGGTTCGAGATCGTCGTGCAGCAGTATCAGGTCCAGATCCGAGTACGGCAGCAGTTCTCGTCGAGCAAGACCGCCTACGGCGACGATCGCGAAACCGGAGTCCGGTTTGATCCCGAGCTCTGCACCTTTGGTGGTCAGCCAGAACTCGTGCAGATCGACCAGAGCCTGCCGGAGCGAGGGTGCATCGAGTCGACGATTGCGTGTTCCGCCGTCGAGCAATTGTTTTCTGGCCCGAGCGAGATCTGCTGCAGCATCGCTCGTGCCCTTCGATGCGGAGCCCATGGAGACCGAAGGCCCCGATCCTGACGCTTTCGCGCCAGAACCGGGGCCCACGGCCCGAGACCCTTTGGGGTCAGAGTGCATCAGCGCCACGTTCTCCGGTGCGGACTCGGATGACCGAGTCGACCGGGGAAACCCAGACCTTGCCGTCACCGATCTTGCCGGTGCGTGCAGCCTCGACGATGACCTCGACGACCTTCTCCACAGCGGCGTCGTCGACGACTACCTCGACACGGACCTTCGGGACGAAGTCGACGGAGTACTCCGCACCTCGGTACACCTCGGTGTGGCCCTTCTGGCGGCCGTATCCCTGAACTTCACTGACTGTCATTCCGAGTACGCCGGCCTGCTCCAGCCCCGTCTTGACGTCCTCCAGGGTGAACGGTTTGACGATTGCCGTGATCAGCTTCATTTTTGCTTCCCTTCACAAGACCTCGAGTGCCCGTTGTCGTACGGTGCAGCGTTCACGTCTATCTCTACCTTGTCAGGCGAAATCATATGCAGTCTCAGCGTGCTCGGCTTCGTCGATGCCGTTCGCCTCCTCCTCGTCGGAGACGCGCCAGCCGAGGGGCTTGAGCGCGAACGCGATGACCGCGGTGACGATGGCGGTGAAGACCAGCGCGAACAGTGCGATGACGATCTGCACGACGAGCTGCTTGTAGTCGCCGCCGTAGAACAGGCCGGTCTCGGATGCGAGGAAGCCGATTCCGATCGTTCCCCACAGTCCTGCGACGAGGTGAACGCCCACGACGTCGAGCGAGTCGTCGTAGCCGAACTTGAACTTCAGTCCGACCGCGAGTGCGGAGAGCACACCGGCGACGACGCCGAGGATCATGGCACCGACCGGCGTGAGCGTGCCTGCGGCCGGAGTGATGGCGACCAGACCTGCGACGATGCCCGAGGCGGCGCCGAGGCTGGTGGCGTGACCGTCACGAATGCGCTCGGTGATGAGCCAGCCCACGATCGCGGCTGCCGTGGCGGCGGTGGTGTTGACCCAGGCCACGCCGGCGATGCCGTCGGCGGCGAAGGCGGAGCCTGCGTTGAATCCGAACCAGCCGAACCACAGCAGTGCTGCGCCGAGCATGACGAACGGAAGGTTGTGCGGGCGGTAGGCGACCTTGCCGAAGCCTGCGCGCTTGCCGATGATGATCGCCAGAATCAGGCCGGCGATACCGGCGTTGATGTGCACCACCGTGCCACCGGCGAAGTCGATCGGAGCGACGCTGGCGACGAGTCCGCCCTCTCCGTCGTCGGTGGTTCCGAAGATCATTGCCGCCAGCCCGTTCTCGGATCCGGAGAGCAGTCCGCCGCCCCAGACCATGTGAGCCAGCGGGAAGTAGGCGAGGGTGACCCAGATACCGGCGAAGGCGAGCCAGGTGCCGTACTTGACACGGCCGGCGATCGAGCCGCTGATCAGTGCCACCGTGATGATGGCGAAGGTGACCTGGAATGCCACGTCGATGATGTTGGCGTAGCCCCATGCGCCGGCGATGTAGTTACCGTCGGCATCGGTGATCGAATCCTTGAGTCCGAAGAACTCGAACGGGTTGGCGAAGACACCGCCGATGTCCTGGGTTCCGTAGGACATCGACCATCCCCACAGGAAGTAGATGATCGAGACGACGGCCATTGCTCCGAACGACATCATCATCATGTTCAACACGGACTTCGACTGCGACATACCGCCGTAGAAGAACGCCAAGCCCGGCGTCATCAGCAGTACCAGCGATGCTGCCATCAGCATCCACGCGGCGTTGCCGGAGTTGGCCAACATATCCTCGGGACTCACGTACACCCTCCATTCTCCTGCACACCGGTTGGCGCGCCGTTACGCAAGAAGAGTGGTTTCACGAAGTTTCATCCGTGACACTCGGGTGTTTCGGGCATGTGAACGCATGACCGAATTCTGTTGCAAAAAGGTTTCGTGCTGGCGTTTGTGCTTTTGCCCCGGTTCGGAAACTACCCCCGAGTCGAGATCAGCCCAGCAACGCGTCGACGAAGGCACCCGGCTCGAACGGTGCCAGATCGTCGGCACCCTCGCCGAGACCGACTAGCTTGACGGGCACTCCGAGTTCACGTTGCACCTGAAAAACGATGCCACCCTTCGCGGTTCCGTCGAGCTTGGTCAGCACGACTCCCGTGATGTTCACGATTTCGGCGAAGACACGGGCCTGCGTCAGTCCGTTCTGGCCCACGGTTGCGTCGAGAACGAGCAGAACGTCGTCCACGCGGGCACGCTTCTCGACGACTCGCTTGACCTTGCTCAGTTCGTCCATCAGACCCGATTTGGTGTGCAGTCGTCCCGCGGTGTCGATCAGAACCACATCGACGCCGTTCTCGATCCCCTTGCTCACCGCGTCGAAGGCGACAGCAGCCGGATCCGCGGCCTCCTTGCCGCGAACCACCTCGGCACCCACTCGCTCGGCCCAGGTCTGCAGCTGATCGGCCGCAGCTGCGCGGAACGTGTCGGCGGCACCGAGCAACACCCGCCGCCCGTCCGCGACCAGCACGCGAGCCAGTTTGCCCGTGGTCGTGGTCTTGCCGGTTCCGTTGACCCCCACCACCAGCAACACCGCGGGCGCGCCGTCGTGCGGCAACGCGCGAATCGAACGATCGAACTCGGGGTGCAGCTGCGCCACGAGGATCTCGCGCAGCAGAGCCCTGGCGTCGGCTTCGGTGCGAATACTGCGCGCCGCCATCTGCTCACGCAGCGTCCGCATGATCTCCGCGGTGGTGGCCGAACCGATGTCGGCGATCAGGAGGGTGTCCTCGACCTCTTCCCACGAGTCCTCGTCCAGGTCGCCGCCGCCGAGGAGGCCGAGCAGGCTCTTGCCCACCGCGGACTGAGATCGTGCCAGCCGGCCACGGAGACGGTCGAGTCGTCCCTCGGTCGGTTCGATGGTGTCCAAGCGGCGAGGCGCGGGAGCAACGGTGTCGGCCACCGACGGCTCGGGAGCAACGGGATCTTCGACGGTGGCATCGGTTGCCGGGGCCTCCGGCTCGGACACCTCCGGTTCGATCCAGACGGTCTCCGATTCGACCGGTTCAGGCGTGGGTACCACCGGCGGCCGCTCGACCGGCGTGGACTCGACGGGAATGTTCTCGACCGGCTTCGCCTCGGCAGGCTTCGGCACGACCGGCTTCGGCTCGGGCCTGGGGGCCTTCGGGGCAACAGGCTCGGCTGTCGCCGTTCCCTGACTGAACGAGAAGCCGCTACCCGCGGTGTAGCCACCGGATTTGTCCTTGGTGGCCGCGCCCTCGATTCGCGCTGCCTCGTCCGACTTGAGGGACACTCTCCGGCGACGGGAGAGAACCAGCCCGACGACGAGGACGACGAGCAGGACGGCAGCGATCGCCGCGACGATGATCCACGCTTGGTTACTCACGTGGAACATCCTCTCAGGCGATCGCGTCCGTTCGTCACCGGTGGTGCACCGACCGTGAAAATGCGCTTCCCGCCCGCAAGTCCGTGTCGATAACATTCACGGTCATGGAGTGGACCACGGTGCGCGACGCCGCCGAACTGACCGAGATGTTCGGAGAGCCGAGCTTCCGAGCCGCCAACAAGGACCGGCGCACGCTGCACCCTCTGGACGTGCAGTGGCTCGCTGCCTCACCGTTCTGCCTCATCGGGACCTCGGACGCGAGCGGGCGATGCGACGTTTCGCCCAAGGGCGATCCGCCCGGGAGCCTGGTGCACGTCCTCGACGACGCCACGATCGCTCTCGCCGAACGGCCGGGCAACCGCCGGATGGACGGCTATCGCAACATTCTCGAGAACCCGTTCGTCGGGCTGAACTTCTTCGTCCCCGGTCGCGGTGACACCCTCCGCGTCAACGGTCGCGCTTCCTTGGTCACCGACGCCCCGTTCTTCGACGAACTGCAGGTCAAGGGCCACCGCCCGATCATGTGTCTGGTCGTCGACATCGAGCAGGTATTCCATCACTGCGCGAAGGCGTTCATGCGGTCAAAGCTGTGGCAGCCCGAGACCTGGGATGCCGACGCCATCCCCGACGTCGCGACGCTGACGAAAGCGTTGATTCCTCAGGCTCCCGAGACGGTGGAGGAACTGCGGGAATACTACGGTCCGTCCTACGCCGAACAGCTCTACCCGAAGCAGTAGCCACGGAGGACGCTGCTCAGGAGACGGTGTCGGATTCAGCGACCGCATCCGGCTCGGTCGGGTCCGGCTGTACTGCGTCCACTGCGACGCGTTCTCGGTTCAACCGCTGCGAGATGACCGTGGTGATTCCGTCGCCGCGCATGCTGACGCCGTACAGCGCATCGGCCACTTCCATCGTCGGTTTCTGGTGCGTGATGACGATCAACTGCGACTTCTCGCGGAGCTGCTCGAACAGTCCGATCAGTCGACGCAGGTTGGTGTCGTCCAGTGCTGCCTCGACCTCGTCCATGACGTAGAACGGTGACGGTCGGGCGCGGAAGATGGCCACCAGCATGGCCACCGCGGTCAGCGATTTCTCGCCACCGGAGAGCAGCGAGAGCCGCTTGACCTTCTTGCCGGGTGGGCGGGCCTCGACCTCGATTCCGGTGGTGAGCATGTCCGACGGGTCGGTCAGGATCAGTCGTCCTTCGCCGCCGGGGAAAAGCTTGGCGAACACCCCGGTGAATTCTCGTTCGACGTCGAGCCACGCCTCCGTGAAGACCTGCAGAATCCGTTCGTCGACGTCGGCGAACACGCCGAGCAGGTCCTTGCGCGCGGACTTGACGTCTTCGAGCTGGGTGGACAGGAAGTTGTAGCGCTCCTCGAGGGCGGCGAACTCTTCGAGAGCGAGCGGGTTCACCTTGCCGAGTGTCGCGAGGTCACGCTCGGCGCGTTTGGCGCGCTGCTCCTGAGTGGCGCGGTCGAACGGCATCGGGGCCGGTGCCACCACCTGCTCGCCCCGCTGCTTGGCTGCCTCGTACTCGGCCATCTCGAGTTCGGTGGGTGGCAGGGCCACGTCGGGCCCGTACTCGGCCACCAGATCGTCGAGGCCGATGCCGTGTTGCTCGAGAATCGTCGTCTCGAGTTGTTCGATCCGCAGCGCGGCCTGGGCGCGGGCCACCTCGTCCCGGTGCACGGCGTCGGTGATCGACGCCAGCTGCCCCTGCAGGGCTCGAACCTGCTCCTTGACCTTGTCGAGTTCGATTGTGCGCGTTGCACGTTCGGCAGAAAGCTCGTCTCGTCTACGGGCAGCGGCTGCCACGACCGTGGCCAACCGCGCAGCGACTTCCTCGCCCGATTCTCCGACCGCCGCCGCCACTGCGGCCGCATGCCGACGCGCCGCGCTCTCACGCTCGGCTCGCGCCCTGGCCTCACGCTCGGCTCGCGCCGCCCGTCGAAGCGAATCCGCCTTACCGCGCACGGACTGTGCGCGCTCTTCGGCGGTCCGTACGTTCAACCGAGCCTCGACCTCCACGGCACGCACTTCGGTCAGTGCCGCTGCCGCCATCTCCCGTTCCATCGTGGTCGCTGCGTCACTGCTCTCGCCGTCTCCCGCGAAACCCGACTGTTCGTCCTCGGCCGTCCGCAGACTTTCCTCGAGCTCGGCCAGCCGCGCAATCGCTTCCTCCCGGCTGGCCTCGGCAGAGCTACGCTGCGTCGTCAATCGCGCCGACTCGGCATGCGCCGAACGCGCCAGTTGACCCAATCGGCCCAACTGCTCGTACACCGCTGCCATGGCAGCATCGGATTCGTTGAGCGCCGCGAGCGCCTGCTCGGCCGATTCGCGCCGGTCCCGTTGTTCGTCCAACGCTCCCGACAGCGCTGCGTCGAGTTCCTCCGCGCGGCGGACTGCCGCTGCCAACTCCACGGTGGACGTGTCGATCGCCGACTGCACCTCGAGGGTGCTCGGACGACGATCCGAGCCGCCGGTGACCCAGC
>NZ_LVCU01000185.1:0-3271 GCF_001647185.1 Rhodococcus sp. EPR-147 | reverse complement strand
GGCGACCATACCGTCGAGCAGGGCCGCCATGGCTCCGGCCAACCGGTCCGGATACTCGATCAGGTCCAGCACCCATCGAGCGCCGTCCGGCAGTTCCGGACGTGAAAACGACTGCGCTGCAGCGACACTGCCGTGCACGATGGACGCGCGCCCGCCGTCGGCCGCACGCAGCGCCAGCACGGCATCCCGCGCGGCGTCGAACGACTCGGCGTGTGCGGCATCGGCGGCCGGACCCATGGCCACTGCCACCGCGACCTCGTATCCAGGCTCGACCGTGAGATGGCCGGCCAGCAGACCCGACAGACCGTCCTGCTGGTTCTCCACCAGCCACCCGGCACCGTCCTTGCGTTCGAGGCCCATCGTGAGCGCTTCGATCCTGGCCTCGAACGACGCCACCTTCTTGCCCGCGATGCGTTCTTCGGCCTGCAGTTCGGTCACTCGAGCGTCGGCATGTCGAAGCGCGGCGACGGCTCGTTCGTAATTGGTGTCGAGGCTCAGTTCACTCGCATCGAGGGTACCGATCTGATCCTGCACACTCTCGAACTCACGCTGAGCCGATTCGCCCCGCTCTCGGGCCTCGTCGATGGCCACCGACAAGCGCTCCACCTCCGAGTCGATCGACTCGACCTTGGTTCGGAAGGTGTCGACTCGGCCGGACAGGCGAGCGAACCCCTCACGGCGGTCGGCCACCGCGCGTACAGCGGCGAGGTGGGCGCGCTCGGCGGCCGCAGCGGCCGCTTCGCGCTCGGCCAGCTGCTCGCGTGCCGCCTCGAGGGTTTCACGTGCCATCTCGACTGCTTCGACGAGTTCCATCTCTTCTTCGGCGACCCGCTCGGCCTGCGCTTCGAGCTCGTCCGGGTCCTGCCCTCGACCCGTGGATCGAACGGCGTCGAGATGCCGAGCCCGTTCGTGTGCGATGCGCACCGTCGCGTTGACGCGCTCGGCCAGGGCCGACAGGCGGAACCACGTCTGCCCGGCCGCTTCGGCACTGGGGGTCAGCCGGGCGACCGCCTGCTCGTGTTCGCCGAGTGCCACCGAGCCGGCTTCGAGGGCGTCCTGCACCATCGCGTACTGCTCGCGTGCCGCTTCCTCGTCCTGGGTCTGGTTCGCGAATTCCTCGCGCCTGGCCACCAGATCGTCGGCCACCAGTCGCAATCGGGCATCACGTAGGTCGGCCTGGACGGTCTGCGCGCGGCGCGCAACCTCGGCCTGCCTGCCCAGAGGCTTGAGTTGGCGGCGCAATTCGGTCGTCAGGTCGGTCAACCGCGCCAGGTTGGCCTGCATCGCGTCGAGCTTGCGGACGGCCTTTTCCTTGCGCTTGCGGTGCTTGAGTACCCCGGCTGCTTCTTCGATGAAGGCTCGCCGGTCCTCGGGCCGCGATTCCAGGATCGCTGCGAGCCGACCCTGCCCCACGATCACGTGCATCTCGCGGCCGATACCGGAGTCGCTGAGCAGTTCCTGGACGTCCATCAAACGGCACGAACTGCCGTTGATCTCGTACTCGCCCGCGCCGTCGCGGAACATACGCCGAGTGATGGAGACCTCGGAGTAATCGATCGGAAGTGCGCCATCGGAATTGTCGATCGTCAGAGTGACCTCTGCGCGGCCCAGCGGGGCCCGCCCCGAGGTGCCCGCGAAGATGACGTCTTCCATCTTCCCGCCGCGCAACGCCTTGGCACCCTGTTCACCCATCACCCAGGTCAGGGCGTCCACGACATTGGATTTACCCGAGCCGTTGGGGCCGACTACACAGGTGATTCCCGGCTCGAAACGCAGAGTCGTCGCCGAAGCAAAGGACTTGAAGCCCTTCAGCGTCAGACTCTTGAGATACATAGCGTCCGTACTTTACCGGCACGCTGCGCGAAAGCGCGCCGAGCCTCACGCAACGGACGATCAGCGTTCGACGAACCCCTCCAGATCTCCGCGGGCGGTGTCCCAACTCTCCACGACGAGCGTGACCGTGCCCGGCGTCTTATCGCCTCGGAGCAAGGCCAGCAGTGCCTCGAGACGCTCACGTGGGCCCTCCGCTATCACCAGGACCCGTCCGTCCGCGTGGTTGGTCGCGTGACCGACCAGTCCGAGTTCGAGTGCGCGCGAGCGCGTCCACCACCGGAACCCGACGCCCTGAACGAGCCCGTGCACCCACGCCGTCAGCCGTTCTTCGCTCATTCGCGAGCCAACTTTCGGACGTTTCCGTCGAAACCGGTGCCGGTTCGCGTATCGAAAAGCCCTGCGGCAGCGCTGTTTCCGATCGTGAAACACAGCGTGTCACCGTCGGTGACCAGTCTGCCCGGCGAATCGACGTCGGCAACGAGTGTGCCCCGGTCACCGCTCGGAGCGACGGTACGCAGAGCGCCCGATCCGGCGGGAGCCGGAGCAGTCGCCGCGCCGAGGAGCAGACCCGTGACGTCCACGGCTGCTCTGGCTTTCATCAGGCGTCCACGTCGATGTCCAGGGTGACGGTGGTGCCGGCCTTCAGGGTCCGGCCTACCGTGCACACCTTGTCGATGGCGCGTTGGACGACGGTGAGCAGCCGCTCCTGTGCCTCGGGGTCCATTTCGCTGAGGTCGACCCGGAGAATCTCGTTCAGTTCCGGGTACAGCTCGTTCTCCCGATCTGCGGTACCCGACACCTCGACGGTGGCGGAGTAGTCGTCTCCCAGTCGACGCGAAAGCGGTAGGTCCGAGCTCATCCCGGTGCACGCTGCGAGGGCGATTTTGAGCAGCTCGCCGGGGGTGAAGACACCCTCGACGGACTCGGACCCGATGAGCACTTCGGCTCCTCGCGAGCTACGGCCGGTGTAACGACGTGTGCCTGTGCGCTCGACCCAGAGGTTGGTCGGCGTGCTCTGTTCTGCCATGACCGAAATACTAGGCGGGCGGTTCAGGAGTGGAGCCTGCGGAACGACCCGTGCGCTCAGGAGTGGAGCCTGCGGAACGACCCTTCGCACAGGAGTGGAGCCTGCGGAACAATTTGTTCCCTGTCAGCCGCGCACGTGTCGGGGTCGCGGCTGGCAGGTGGGGCAGCTGAACGACGAGCGATTCATGAACTTCTCGCGTCTGATCGGGGCTCCGCATCGCGAGCAGGGCAGGCCCTCCTGCCCGTAGGCGTCGAGGGATCGATCGAAGTAGCCGGATTGTCCGTTGACGTTCACGTACAGCGCGTCGAACGAGGTTCCACCCTGTGCCAGGGCCTCCCCCATCACCGCGTGCACCGCGGTGAGAAGGCGCCGCAGCGCCGGCCGCGTCAGAGTCTCCGCGATTCGATTGCC
>NZ_LVCU01000184.1:0-18990 GCF_001647185.1 Rhodococcus sp. EPR-147 | reverse complement strand
TCTCGGTGTGCTTGCCGCGCAACACGTTCACCACCGATTCGGCGTCGAACAGTGGATCGATCGGATCGCGGGCAATGTGTGCGACCGGTTCGGGTACCTCGGTGCCGTCCACGGTGACGATCGGGGCGAGTGCCCAGCCGCCGAACGTGCGCTGATCGACGAAGCGCAGATCGGTACCGTCGTCGAGTCGAGCACGAATCCGCAGGTGCTTCTCGTCCGGGGCGGACGGCGGCTGCACCAGCATCTGCCCGCTCATACCCAGGTGCACGACGGTCGCGAAATCGCCGGGTTCCATCACCAGCCAGAGGTATTTTCCGCGCCGTCGAGCTGAGGAGATGCGTCGACCGCGCAGCTGGCCGATCAGATCGAGACCACCGATATCGTGACGCCGCACGGCGCGGGGGTGCAATACTTCCACCGACCGCATCGTTTTGCCGACGACATGAGATTCCAGACCGAGCCTGACGACCTCGACCTCGGGTAGTTCCGGCATCAGGAAGGGTCTGGGGCCGACTCGGCCGGAATCGCAGTGTCGTTGTCCGACAACGCATTCCACGCCAGACTGGCAGCCTTCTGTTCGGCTTCCTTCTTCGATCGGCCGATACCGACGCCGCGGGGGAATCCACCGACCAGCACGGTCGCAGTGAATTCCTTGTCGTGATCGGGCCCGGTGGACGAGATTTCGTACGCGGGAACGCCGAGTGCACGTTCGGCGGTCAATTCCTGGAGGCTCGTCTTCCAGTCCAGTCCTGCACCGAGCTTGGGAGCCCGGTCGAGGAGGCCTGCGAACAACGTCAGAACGACGGTGCGCGCAACGTCGATGCCGTGCTGCAGGTGAATTGCACCGAGCAACGACTCCATGCCGTCGGCAAGGATGCTCGGCTTGTCGCGTCCACCGGTCTGCTCCTCACCTTTGCCCAACAGCAGGTGGCGACCCAGGCCGCCGTCGCCGAGTCCACGCGCGACCTCGGCCAGGGCATGCATGTTGACCACGCTCGCCCTGATCTTGGCCAGCTGACCTTCGGACTTCGCGGGGTGCACCGCGTAGAGGTGCTCGGTGACAGCAAGACCGAGGACGGAATCCCCCAGGAACTCGAGACGCTCGTTGGTCGGCAGACCACCGTGTTCGTACGCGAACGATCGGTGCGTCAGAGCCAATGTCAACAACGGTTCCGACAGGGAAACACCGATAGCGGCGAGGAGCGACTCTCGGTCGTCCCCGCCGCTGACGGCAGTGGAGCTATTCTTCTGTGAACCGCTGTTGTGCCGATCCACTACTTCGTGTGTCACGTAAGCGGAAATCAGACCGCTGCGACGACCTGGCGGCCCTTGTAGGTGCCGCACGAGGGGCACGCGATGTGGGGCAAGGTCTTCTCGCCACAACCGCGGTTGGGGCACGTCACGAGGGTGGGCGCAGTGGTTTTCCACTGTGCACGACGCGACCTCGTGTTGGAACGCGACATTTTGCGCTTCGGGACAGCCACTTACTTCTCCTCGGCTTCGTTGTTCACAAGTTCTGTGCTCGGTTCTGGATCCACGCCAAATTTGGCTGCAAGACCAGCCCAGCGAGGATCAATTGTATCGTGAGAGTGGCCGGATTCAGCAATCGCCAGGCGAACGCCGCATTCTGGGCACAATCCCTCGCACTCGTCACTGCAGACGGGGTGGAGTGGAAGCTCCAGACCGACCGCGTCGACGATGACGGGTTCGAGGTCTATCAGGTCGTCGGCGATGCGGTGAATCTCGTCCGCATCGGTGGTCTCCTCGGTGATGCTGTTCGGGTAAGCGAACAACTCGGTCAGGTAGACGTCGACGTTGCCACTGACCGGGTCGAGGCACCGTGTGCACTCTCCGGCCGTGGCTGCTCGTACGGAGCCGGTGACGAGAACGCCCTCCGAGACCGCCTGCAACTGCAGATCGAGCGAGACCGGTACACCGGCTTCGATGGCAATGGCATCGAGGCCGATTCGGGAAGGAGCCGGAACCGTCCGCTCGATGGCCTTCGTAGACCCGGGTCGACGACCGAGGTTGAGAATGTCCAGAACGAATCCGTCGTCCAATTCCGGACGGGTCGTTCTCTTGGGCGGGGGCACGGCTGATCTTCCTTACTGTCGGTATGCCTACTGTCGGTAAGCAACCTCACAACGATACGCATACACGCATACGAGGGCAAATTGCTGCCGTTCAGTGGCGGCTTCGACGCCCCTGCTCCGGGCTTCCGTACGCCGATTCGCCGTACGGCTCGCTGCCGTATTCCGGTACACCCGAGCCGGTTCGCAGTTGCTGACGCCCACGGCCCACCGAACGGATGGTGCCGCTGAGGAACTCCTCGAACTCTGCCAGCTTGGTGTCGACGTAAACGTCGCACTCGCTGCGCATCCGATCCGATTCGGCGTGCGCGCTGTCGATCACCCGAGCCGACTCGGCGTGGGCCGCCTGAACGACCTCGGTTTCCGACACGAGACGGTTCTGTTCTGCAGTGCCGTCGGCCACCGACCGCTCGTACGACGCCGTACCGGACTCGATCATCCGATCGGCCTCGGTACGAGCGCGAACGGTCAGATCCTCGTACTCACGCTGGCCTTCGAGCACCGTTCGCTCGGCCTCCGCCTCGGCATCGGCCACGAGCTGGTCGGCATGCGCCGACGCCTCGGACACCATGCGATCCGCCTGAGCCTTCGCGTCGGCGAGAATGCGATCGGCCGAATCCCTGGCGTTCTCGACCGTGTCCTGGGCCTCGGCGTTGGCGGTGCTGACCGTCTTCTCCGCAGTGGCCCTGGCATCTCCGACGAGCTTGTCGCGATGATCCAGTACGTCCTGAGCGTCGTCCAACTCGCCGGGGATGGCGTCTCGGACGTCGTCCAGCAGTTCCAGGACGTCGCCGCGAGGGACGACGCACCCGGCCGTCATCGGAACGCCGCGCGCCTCCTCGACAATGGCGACGAGCTCGTCGAGCGCCTCGAATACGCGGTACACCGGTTACCCCAATCGTCGAATCTGCCACTGCGCGGTCTTCACTCGCAGTGCTGCGCTGTTCAGTCTGCCCGCCGACGCGTGCGTCTGCGCTATACCGGCCCGGTGTGTCGCTCTTCGAACTACTCTGCGGCCCGCTCGGCGATACGGGCCGACAGTCGGTCCTGAACGAAGGGCGGCAGCATGCCGGTGACGTCTCCCCCGAAGGTCGCGACCTCCTTGATCAACGAACTCGACAGGAAGCCGTGCGCTGGATTCGCCGGGAGAAACAGCGTGTCCACACCGGTCAACGTTCTGTTCATCTGCGCCATCTGCAACTCGTAATCGAAGTCGTTGGCACTGCGCAGACCCTTGACGATCGCCGAAAAGCCTTCTTGCCGAGCGTAATCGACCAACAGGCCGTACCACGAGCCGACTCTGACGTTGGGCAGATGCTCCGTGGCGACCTCGAGCATCTCGATCCGCTCGTCGATGCTGAACATGCCCTTCTTGCTCTTGTTCACCATCACCGTGACCACCACCTCGTCGAAGGCGGCGGCGGCCCGCTCGAAGATGTCGAGGTGACCGTTGGTCACCGGGTCGAAGGATCCAGGGCAGAGTGCGCCAGTCATGCCCGCGAACCTATCAGCCGATCCCGGGCTCGCTCGTTACGCGCGTGCCGCGATCTCGATCCGACTCTCGCCGTACTTCTTCGACTTCTCCGGAACCAGCCCCGTCGGCCATCGGGTCTCCGGCGAACGCGACGACCGTTCGAGTACGACTATCGCGTCGGGCGTGAGCCATCCCCCGGCGACGAGCCTGTCCAACAGACCGGCGACGGCAGTGTCGGTGACGACATACGGCGGGTCGGCCAACACCAGGTCGTACGCCGCGTCCGCGGCCCCGGCCAGCACGGAGGCCACCGGGGCACACCGGACCGATGCACCGGGCAACCCCACCGATTCGATGTTCTTTCGCACCACCGCTGCCGCTCGGGCGTCCGATTCGACCAACACCGCCGACGACGCTCCGCGCGAGAGTGCCTCGAGCCCCAGTGCTCCCGATCCCGCGAACAGATCCAGCACCGCGGCACCGTCGAGTTCCATTCGACTCTCCAGCGAGCTGAACAGCGCTTCGCGAACTCGCTCGGAGGTGGGACGGGTGCCCTGGCCGGGGACCGACAATCGTCGACCGCCCGCGACACCCGCCACGATCCGCGTCATTCGCTGCCGGCCTCTTCGCCCGTCGACCCCCCACCGATGACGACGAGCAGATCGCCGCCCTCGACCTGCTGCACGCCCGAGATCGCCAACCGAGTCACAGTGCCGCCGCGAGGTGCAGTGATCGCGGCCTCCATCTTCATGGCCTCGATCGTGGCGACGGTGTCACCGGCCGAGATCTTCTGTCCCTCTTCGACAGAGAGCGTCACGACACCGGCGAACGGTGCCGGAATATGACCGGAATTGGAACGGTCCGCCTTCTCGACAGTGGGTGCCTCACTCGAGATGGACCGGTCACGCACCGAGACAGGACGCAACTGTCCGTTGAGAATGCACATCACGGTACGCATCCCGCGCTCGTCGGGGTCGGAGATAGCCTCGAGCCCGATGAGCAGTTCGACGCCCTTCTCCAGTGCCACCCGATGCTCCTCGCCCTGCCGCAGGCCGTAGAAGAACTGATTGGCCGACAGCCGCGTCGTATCGCCGTACTTCTCGCGATGAGCAGCGAGTTCGGCTGTGGGACCGGGGAACAGCAGACGGTTGAGAGTCTCGCGGCGCTGAGCCGACGTTCCGTCGAGGCTCTTCTCGTCCTCCTCGGTGAGTGGTGTCACCGGCTTGCCTTCGCCGCGCCCCTCCAGCGCCTTCGTCCGCAACGGTTCCGGCCATCCGCCCGCAGGCGTACCCAGATCGCCGCGCAGGAAGCCGATCACCGAATCGGGGATGTCGTAACGACCGGGGTTCTCGGCGAACTCCTCGGCGGACGCACCTGCACCGACCAGAGCCAGAGCCAGGTCGCCGACGACCTTCGAACTCGGGGTCACCTTGGTCAGGCGGCCCAACATGCGGTCGGCTGCAGCGTAATTGGCCTCGACGGTCTCGAACCGATCACCGAGCCCGAGCGAAATCGCCTGCTGCCGTAGATTCGAGAGCTGTCCACCTGGAATCTCGTGGGTGTAGACGCGACCCGTCGGTGCCGGCAGCCCGGACTCGAACGGCGCGTACACCTTTCGCACGGCTTCCCAGTACGGCTCCAGGTCGCAGACGGCCTGCAGATTCAGACCGGTGTCGCGCTCGGTGTGTGCCGCCGCCGCAACGATCGCAGACAACGCGGGCTGGCTGGTGGTGCCTGCCATCGCCGCACTGGCACCGTCGACGGCGTCCGCCCCGGCCTCCCAGGCCGCCAGGTACGTCGCGAGCTGCCCACCGGGGGTGTCGTGCGTGTGGACGTGGACGGGTAGATCGAAATTCGAGCGCAGCGCCGTCACCAGGGTCTTGGCTGCGGGTGCGCGAAGCAGTCCTGCCATGTCCTTGATCGCGAGCACGTGCGCGCCCGCGTCGACGATCTGCTCAGCCAACTTCAGGTAGTAGTCGAGGGTGTAGAGGTTCTCGTTCGGGTTCGACAGATCACCGGTGTAGCTCAGTGCCACCTCGGCGAGCGCCGTGCCGGTCTCGCGCACGGCATCGATGGCCGGACGCATCTGATCGACATTGTTGAGCGCGTCGAAGATTCGGAAGATGTCGATGCCGGTGTCGGTGGCCTCGGCAACGAAGCTGCGGGTCACCTTCTCCGGATACGGGGTGTAGCCGACGGTGTTCCTGCCGCGCAGCAACATCTGAATTGCGATGTTGGGCACGGCCTCTCGCAGGCTCGCCAGTCGCTCCCACGGATCCTCGTGCAGGAATCGCAGTGCCACGTCGTAGGTGGCACCGCCCCACGCCTCGATCGAGAGCAACTGCGGCGTCGTGCGCGCCACGTACGGGGCGACGCCGAGCAGTCCGCTCGTCCGCACTCGCGTCGCCAACAACGACTGATGTGCGTCACGGAACGTGGTGTCGGTGACGCCGAGAGCCTTCTGGTTCCGCAGATCGCGAGCGAAGCCCTCGGGTCCGAGCGCCAGCAGACGCTGCCGCGAACCGTCGGGAATCGGTGCCGAGAAGTCGACCGGGGGGAGCTTGTCGTGCGGGTACACCGGAGACGGACGCTCGCCGTGCGGCTTGTTGACCGTCACATCGGCGAGGTAGGCGAGGATCTTCGTGCCGCGGTCGCCCGAGGATCGCGAGGTGAGCAGTTCGGGGCGCTCCTCGATGAACGAGGTGGTGACGCGACCGGCCGTGAAGTCGGGATCGACCAGAACCGCTTGCAGGAACGGAATGTTCGTGGCCACACCGCGAATCCTGAACTCCGCCAACGCTCGTCGGGCACGAGCCACAGCGGTGTCGAAATCACGGCCACGGCAGGTGAGCTTGACGAGCATGGAGTCGAAGTAGGCCCCGACCTCGGCACCCAACGTGGTTCCGCCGTCGAGACGCACTCCGGCACCGCCCGGCGTGCGGTATGCAGTGATGCGCCCGACGTCCGGACGGAATCCGTTCGCCGGATCCTCGGTGGTGATGCGGCACTGCAGCGCCGCACCGCGCAACACGATGTTCTCCTGCTGCAGACCCAGATCCGCGAGCGTCTCCCCCGAGGCGATCCGCAGCTGGGACTGCACCAGATCCACATCGGTCACCTCTTCGGTGACGGTGTGCTCCACCTGGATTCGAGGGTTCATCTCGATGAAGACGTGATTGCCGCGGGTGTCGAGCAGGAACTCGACGGTACCGGCACACGAGTACTCGATCTGCTTCGCGAACGCCACGGCATCGGCGCAGATCTTCTCTCGCAATCCTTCGGGCAGATTGGGAGCCGGAGCGAGCTCGATGACCTTCTGATGCCGACGCTGCACACTGCAGTCGCGCTCGAACAGGTGCACCACGTTGCCCTGGCCGTCGGCGAGGATCTGAACCTCGATGTGCCGAGGATCGATCACGGCCTGTTCGAGGAACACCGTCGGGTCACCGAAGGCCGATTCCGCTTCGCGCGCAGCAGCTTCGATGGATTCGCGCAGCTGCTCGGGCTCGGCCACCCGACGCATGCCGCGACCGCCGCCACCGGCGACCGCCTTGACGAACAACGGAAACGTCATGGTCTCGGACGCCGCGACGAGCTCGTCCACGTCGGACGACGGTTCCGACGACGCCAGCACAGGAAGTCCCGCCGCCTTGGCTGCCGCGATGGCCCGCGCCTTGTTGCCGGTCAGTTCGAGCACGTCGGCCGACGGGCCGACGAAGGTGATGCCCGCCTCGGCGCACGCGGCGGCCAGATCCGGGTTCTCGGAAAGGAATCCGTATCCGGGGTACACCGCGTCCGCACCGCTGCGCTTGGCAGCGGCCACGATCTCGTCGACCGAGAGATACGCGCGAACGGGATGACCCTTCTCCCCGATCTGATACGCCTCGTCGGCCTTCGTCCGGTGCACCGAGTTCCGGTCCTCGAACGGGAACACCGCAACGGTCGAGGCACCGAGTTCGTAGGAGGCGCGGAAGGCGCGGATAGCGATTTCACCGCGGTTGGCAACCAAAACTTTGGAGAACATTGGCTCAACTTACCCGGCAGAGTGAGCCACCGAGGTGTACTGATCTCACCATTCGAGACGAATTGGTCGAATCGGCCCTCTGAAACGGTGCAGTGCGTCCCGACGGCCGTTCCCGATCGTTCCCGGTCGTTCCTGCAGGCTCCACTCCTGCCTTCCCCTGTCGTTCCTGCAGGCTCCACTCCTGCCTTCCCCTGTCGTTCCTGCAGGCTCCACTCCTGCCTTCCCCTGTCGTTCCTGCACGCTCCACTCCTGCCCCGTCAGGACTTCTGCAGGTAGTCGACTCGATCCGATCTCCAGGCCGACCGCATCATCGACGCGATGCCGGGATCGTTCGCCAGCGACGGGTCCCGCGCGAACAGCGATCGTGCGCAGTCCTGCGCGTCGGCGATGATGTCCTCGTCGTCGATGAACGAGAGCAGTCGCAACCCGCTGACCGTGCCCGACTGTGCGGCACCGAGAACGTCGCCCTCGCGACGAGTGGCCAGATCCAGCTTGGCCAACTCGAAGCCGTCGTTGGTCGCTGCCACCGCCTCGAGCCGGGCGAAGGAGCCGCCCGCGGGGCTGAGATAGCTGATCATGATGCACAGGCCCTGGTGCCCGCCTCGGCCGATTCGGCCTCGCAACTGATGCAGTTGGCTCACGCCGAATCGATCCGCGTCCACGATGACCATGACCGTCGCGTTGGGAACGTCCACTCCCACTTCGACCACCGTGGTGCAGACCAGGACGTCGATCTCGCCGGAGTTGAACTCGGACATGGTGATGTCCTTGTCGTCCCCCGACAATCGTCCGTGCAGCAGCCCCACGCGCAGATCGTGCATCGGCCCGGAGGAGAGGGTCTCGTACAGGTCCACCGCAGCGGTCGTCTCGGGGCCGTCCTCCGCGCTCGCGCTCTTCTTCTTCGCAGCGCTCTTCTTCCCGGTCTCGGTGTCCTCGTCGTCACCGATGCGGGAGCACACCACGTACGCCTGCCGACCTGCTGCCACTTCCTCGTGAATACGCTGCCACGCTCGATCGACCCAGCCCGGTTTGCTCCTGGCGGGCACCACGTTGCTGACGATGGGCGATCTGCCGCGGGGCAGTTCGGTGAGCACCGACGTCTCGAGGTCGCCGAGGGTCGACATCGCGATGGTGCGCGGGATGGGGGTGGCGGTCATCACCAGCAAGTGCGGACTGGTGTTGTCGCGAGCCTTCGCGCGCAATGCATCTCGTTGCTCGACGCCGAACCTGTGCTGCTCGTCGACGACGACCATCGCGAGATCGAGGAACTCCACTCGGTCCTCGATCAGGGCGTGGGTACCGATCACGATGCCTGCGTCACCGGTGACCGCATCGAGCAGCGCGGACCGCTTGGCGGCAGTGGACATAGAGCCGGTCAACAAGGCGACCTTGGTCGCCAGCTCGTGCGATCCGAGTTCCCCACCGGCTGCGAGGCTTCCGAGCATCGAGCGAATCGAGCGCGCATGTTGGGAGGCGAGCACCTCCGTCGGTGCCAGCAACGCGCACTGGTGTCCGGCGTCGATGACCTGCAGCATCGCCCGCAACGCGACGATCGTCTTACCCGAGCCGACCTCACCCTGCAGCAGCCGCGACATCGGATGCGGTGCCGACAGATCGTGGGCGATCTCGGCCGCGACCTGGTGCTGACCGGCCGTCAACTCGAACGGCAGACGCCGATCGAACTCCGCCGCGATACCGTCGGTGATAGGTGGGCATCGCGCTGCCAACCGGGTGGATGCGTCGCGTCGGCGGTCGGCGAGAACGAGTTGAACGGCGAGCGCCTCGTCGAACTTGAGCCGCTCGCGCGCGGAGTCCTTGTCCTGTGCGGTGTCCGGGAAATGGATCGACCGCAGTGCGGTGTCGATGTCGACGAGACCGCGCTGCGCACGTACCGACTCGGGCAGCGGATCGACCACTGCGTCGAGTTGGTCGAGCACCTGCCGCACGCAGCGCATGAACGTCCAGCTCTCGACGTCCTTCGCGGCCGGGTAGATGGGCACGAATGCTCGATCGAACACCGACATGTCGACGGCTCCGGAGGAATCGACCGAGCCACGAGCGAGTCCGGCCAGGGTGCCGCCGCCGACGATTCGACCTGCGGGCACGACGGCACCGTCGTTGTCGTCGCCACCGAGAATCACGTAGCTGGGGTGCGTGAGATTCCAGCGCTTGCCGAAGTACTTGACCTTGCCGGAGAACATCCCGCGTCGACCCGGCACCACCACATGCTTGAGCTTGTGCGGACTGAAGAAGGTGGCTTCGATGCGCTGTCCGTCGGCGGCGAGTGTCACCGCGAGGAACTGGCCGTTGCGGTTCTTCATCGACCGCAGCGTCGCGGACTCGACCGTCGCCACGATGGTGATGTGCTCGCCCTCGGGCGGCTCCTTCTCCCCCAGTTCCGAACCGTGTGTCATGTAGCGGTGCGGATAGTGCCGAAGCAGATCCTCGACGGTGTGAATACCGAAGACGTCGGCCAGCGGCGTCGCCGCCGCGGCTCCGAGGACGTGATCGAGCCGGTCCACCAACGTTGCCATTGTCCGAGATTCCCTATTCCACTCCGAATTGCACGAGATCCCCCGGCTGCCCACCTGTATAGACCACCACATCGACTCCGGGGTGTGCGCCCGCCACGTACTCGGCCAGCTGATCGCCGAAATCCTCCGACGCCTCGGCACCGACGAGCACTGTCACCATCTCCCCGCCTGTCGCCAGGAGCTGATCGAGCAGCCGACACCCCGCATCGAGCGGACGAGCGGCGACGATCACCACTTCCTGCCCCGCGAGCCCGATGCAGTCGCCCGGCTCACACGTGCCGACCCACGTCAGCGATCGCTCCCGCGCGATACGCAGAGATCCCCATCTCGTGCCCGCCGCCGCCTCGGACATCGTGAATGCATCGTCGACCGCAGCCCTCGCTGCATCGTGCACCGCGAGCGCGGCCAAACCCTGCACCATGGCCGAGCACGGCAACATCACCACGTCTTTGCCGTCCGCTCGGGCAGCTGCGCCGACGGCAACCAGTTCCTGCGCGGACAACGCGCCGTTCGGCAACACCAACACCTCGCGGTGCTTCATCCCGACGATCGCACGATGCAGCACCGAGGAGTCGATCGCCTCGTCGCACCGCACCACCGTCGCGCCTTCCTGAACGTAGAGATCCGCGGCACCCTCACCGGCCACCAGCGCCAAAATATCGCGACCCACCGACAACGCTGCTTCGTCGTGCGCCCCGGGGCTCACCGCTGCGTCGAACTCGGAGAATCCGAAACACGAGATACGCACTCCGCGAACGTCTCCGGCTGCGATGCCGAGATCGACGGCACTGCCGGGGTCGGTGGTGTGAACATGGGCGGACCATGCCCCGGAACCGTCTCCGGCGACCCCGACGGAGTCTCCGATGTCGGCCAGATCGCGTCGAAGTTTCGCCGCCCTCGCGTCGTTCGGGCCGTGCACGACGTAGACCACCTCGTACCCGAGAGGGCGACTCGACCGGTACCCCGACACACTCTCGGGTGCACCGCCGCACTCCGACGAAACGTTCGACGCACCGGTCACCGCCCGGCGTTCGTGCTCGTGTGGGCGACGGTAACGCCGGCGCGGCGGGGTGCGGCCGATCACCACCTCCACGAGGGCATCGATGATCACCGAGAGACCGAGAGCGCCTGCGTCCACCACTCCCGCCTCGCGGAGTTCGGCGAGTTGGTCCGTCGTGCTGTCGACAGCCCGAGCGGTGGCCTCGGCGATGTCGACCACCAGCGTCGAGAGGCCGACGTTGGCGTCGTGGGCGGAGGCCTCCCGATCGGCGGCGTCCAGAACCGTGAGCATCGTGCCCTCGACGGGAACGCTCACTGCTGCTGCGACCAGGACTTTCGCGCGTCGCAGCATCGCCTGGATCGACACCGTGTCGAGCGGGCCGTCTGCTGAGGCCTCGGCAACGGCGCGCAACAGCTGCGACACGATCACTCCCGAGTTGCCCCGCGCGCCCGCGACCGCCCCCACGGCCAGTGCCCGCCCGATGGCGCGGGCGTCCGCAGTGGGCCCGGCTGCGCGCATCGACTCCACCGCGGCACGGAAGGTGAACATGAGATTGGTGCCGGTGTCCGAGTCGGGAATGGGGAACACGTTGAGTGCATCGATCTCGTCGCACCGCGCGGTCAAGGAATCGACACAGCGGTAGGCCCACCGTCGTAGGGCCGCCGCATCGATCGATTCGAGAACGTCGACCACGTCGAGCAGCCTCCCCCCGCGTCACATCCGCTGCCTGGTCCGAACTCCCTCGCGGACAGTGCCCGAAGCTTAGTCGGGCATGATCGGTGGCGCGCCGTCCGTGAGCCCTCACGCAGCGTCTGCCGTGGCGGTTTGGTGATTGCGGGCCGCGCCGCTATTCTTGCAGGGTTGCCTCGAGGCGATCTTCACGCATTGCAATCCTTGCATCTGCTCGTAGTTCGTTTCGATGTCTTCGACCACATGTATCGATCAACATCTATCAAGGAGTTCGCGACTATGGCTGCCGTCTGCGACGTATGCGCCAAGGGGCCCGGCTTCGGTAAGTCGGTCTCGCACTCGCACCGACGGACCAACCGTCGTTGGAACCCGAATATCCAGACCGTTCACGCTCAGGTTGCGCCTGGTAACTCCAAGCGCATGAACGTGTGCACCTCCTGCTTGAAGGCAGGCAAGGTGGTCCGGGGCTGATTTCGGCCTCGCTCTTCGATTTCCTCCACGGCCTCGACTGCGTGCGAGCACTGTGCCCCGCCCCCGATTTTCGGAGGCGGGGCACAGTCGTTCGTGCTTCCGGCCCGTTCCGTTCCGTTCTGTTACACAGCCGGTAAGTGCCGGAAGCGGGATCGCGGATCCGTACCGAGGCACCGCGGCCCCACGGCGGAATCACGACGTCGGTTAGAGTCCGGAACGTGACTTATTCGGACGCCGACATTTCCAGCAAGGTCCGCATCGAGGACGGTGTACTGCGCATCGTCGTCGCCACCGACGCCGGCGGTGCGTCGCTCGACCTGGAGGGTATCGCCGACGGCACCGCGGCTCTGAGCTCCGTCAACGACGGCAGCACCGCGATCGGAAGCGTCCTGCTCATCGGTCGAGGGCCGAATTTCTGCGCAGGTGGCAATGTTCGCGATTTCGCTGGTGCGGCCGATCGGGGCGCCTTCGTCGGTTCTGTCGCCGACACGTTCCACGCCTTCGTTCGTGAATTGGCCGCCGTCAGCGTCCCGGTCGTGGCCGGTGTGCACGGTTGGGCTGCCGGTGCAGGAATGAGCCTGGTCTGCCTCACCGACATCGCCATCGGCGGGCCGTCGACCAAGCTTCGCCCCGCGTATCCCTCGATCGGTTTCACTCCGGACGGTGGCATGTCGTGGACACTCCCCCGAATCGTCGGTTCGGGCCGCGCTATGGACATCCTTCTCAACGACTCGATCATCAACGGCGAGGAGGCAGTTCGTCTCGGGATTCTCAGCCGCCTGGTGGGCGACGACATCGTCGACAGCGAGGCCGAGCGCCTGGCGCGAACCCTTGCCGTCGGGCCGACATCGGCGTATCAGGGAATCAAGACTCTGCTGCGGGCCGCCGAATCGGTCACGCTGACACAGCAGTTGGACGCCGAAGCCGCCTCGATTTCCGCAGCCGCGTCGTCACCTGCCGGACGTGAAGGCGTCGACGCGTTCGTCGAGAAGCGTCGGCCCGACTTCTCCTGATTCGATCACGGCAGCGTCCAGTCGATCGGTTCGTCTCCCCCCTCGACCAACAATTCGTTGACACGGCTGAAAGGCTTGGATCCGAAGAATCCGCGTGACGCGGACAGCGGAGACGGGTGCGCGGATTCGATGTAGGGCACCGATCCGAGCATCGGCTTCAGGCTCGCCGCGTCACGTCCCCACAGAACGTCGACCAGTCCGGGCGCGTCGGGATTCTCGGCCCGGGCGACGAGTGCACGAATTGCTTGCTCGGTCACCGCTTCCCACCCCTTCTTCCGGTGCGACGCAGCCTGACCCGGCTCTACGGTGAGCACCCTGTTGAGCAGCATCACCCCGCGGTCCGCCCAGGGTGTCAGATCACCGTTGCTGGGCGTGGGCAACCCCAGATCGTCCGAGTACTCCTTGAAGATGTTGCTCAGACTGCGCGGTACGGGTCGCACATCCGGGGCAACGGAAAAGCTCAGCCCCACTGCGTGTCCCGGCGTCGGATACGGATCCTGACCGACGATGAGGACGCGAACTCCATCGAAGGGGTGGCGGAAAGCGCGCAGTACGTTCTCGCCGGCGGGGAGGTAATGACGGCCTGCGGCGAGTTCTGCCCGTAGGAAGTCGCCCATGGCAGCAACATTCGACTCGACCGGTGCAAGGGCGGCCGCCCACCCCGATTCGACGCTCTCGGCGAGCGGACGCGGCGTCACCGATCGATCCGGCGCAGCGCGTCGCGGTAGTACGCGGCGTTGGCCGAGTACATCTGCACGTTGATGTCGACATGCCCTTCGGGAACCTCGTGCCCCTCGCGAATTTTCGCCGGAACCCCCAGCGCCATGGAGCGTTCGGGAACGACGAACTTGAACGGCACCACTGCGCCTGCTCCCACGATCGAACCGGCACCGATCTTCGAGCCGTTCAATACCACCGAGCCCGAGGCGATGAGGCAGTTGTTCCCGATGGTCGCACCCTCGACGTGCGCGTTGTGGCCCAGTACGCACCCGGAACCGATGACCGTTGCGTCGATCGGGGTGCAGTGCACCACGGTCCCGTCCTGCACGTTGGTGCCCTCGCCAATCGAAATGGTGCCGTAATCGGCCCGCAGAACGGCAGTGGGCCACACCGACGATCCGGCCGCCAGAGTCACCGCTCCGATGACGACGGCGTCGGGATGGACGTAGGCGTCGGGGTGGATGTCGGGTTCGCGATCACCGAGTGCGTAGATAGCCATCTCTGCAACTTAGCCGACCCGATGAACCCGACCGCGTTCACTCGCCCTCGAAACTCGACCATCCCGATCTACCCGAATGGGGGCGTCCGCCGACCGTCACTCGCGGGCTCTGTCCGTCACCGCCGTGCTGGACACGGCCGATCACCGTCCATCCCCGGGGAACGCCTGCGGTATCGGGGAAGGTGCCGACGAGAGCGTGATCCTCGCCTCCGGTGAGCACCCAATCCAGCGGATCGTGACCCATCAGTGTTGCGGCCGAACGCACTTCGACCGGGATGTCCAGCAGGTCGGGATCGACGTCCAGCAGAACGCCCGACGCGTCGGCGATGTGACCGAGATCGGCCAACAGGCCGTCGGAGACGTCGGTGAGAGAGGTCGCTCCCGCCTCTGCCGCGTCGATCCCGGCGCGATACGGAGGGACGGGCACTCGGTGCGCGTCCACCACGGCGTCGTGGCCGGTTCTGTCCCTGTCGCCGAGCAGGAGGGCGAGTCCGGCCGCCGACCAGCCGAGCCGTCCCGCGTACGCGATCACGTCACCGGCACGCGCCCCCGATCGAAGAACCGGGGCCCGGCCCTGAAGGTCGCCGAGCGCGGTGATCGAGATCACCAGCTCCGGCGACTGCACCACATCGCCGCCGACGATGGCCGATCCAGCAGCGACCGCCTCGAGCCACATGCCCTCGTTGAGGCCGTCGGTCACGCTCACCGGCGTGTCGGCCGGGCATCCGAGAGAGACGAGAAAACCCGAGCACTGCGCGCCCATTGCGGCGATGTCCGCGCCGTTCTGCGCGATCGACTTGCGCCCGATCTGTATCGGACTCGACCAGTCGAGCCGAAAGTGCCTGCCGTGCACCAACATATCGGTCGACGCCGCGATCCGACCGTCGGACGCGGCGACGACGGCTGCGTCGTCACCCGGCCCGACGATGGTCGACGGTGGCTGCACACGGTCTGCCACGGCGCGAGCGATCACGTCGAATTCACCGACCTGCGCGACGGTGCGCTCGCTGCCGGTGGACGAGTCGGTGACGGTGTCGTCGATGATGTTCCTCCCTGAGAACGCGGTGCGTGCGCGACGGTCTCACGCGGAGCGCGCGCCGAGCCTGCGGTACCTTTTAGCGGCGGTCGGGACAGTACCGATGCAGCAGGTTACGTGCGAAGAGAACGTAGTCGAACCAACCTACAGTCGAGAAGTCCGGCAGGGGAAAGGGACCACCGATGGTGCAAGCATTCGTTCTCGTTCAGACCGAGGTGGGCCGTGCGACGGCCGTCGCACAGCAGATCGAGGCCGTCGACGGTGTCGTGTCGGCGGAGGCCGTCGTCGGGCCCTACGACGTGATCGCGCGCGCCGACGGTGCCTCCGACGCCGAGATCGCCGAGATCGTCTCGCGCATCCAGAAGGTCGATGCCATCACTCGCACCCTCACCTGCCCCGTGGCCCCGCAGTCGACGACGTCCGTCGGATAGCTCGTGAATTCACCCGACACCGGCAACGACGCCGGCACCGAAGACAGCCCGGCCGAGACCGAGAGCACTCGCGAGCAGCGCCATCCCGCAGTCATCGCCACCGCGATCGCGTTGCCGGTCGCGCTGGTCGTCGGAGTTCTGGTTGCCGCCATCGCGGTCAACCGCTCGCCCGTCCGCGATCCGGTCGCGCTGGGCCCGGTCGACTCCCCCGATGCCGCGAGCGCGCAGTGCACGTCCCTGCTCGACGCCTTGCCCGAGAACCTCGGCGACTACACCGGAGCCGAGTTGGCCGACCCGGCCCCGGTCGGAGTCCGCGCGTGGGCCTCGGACGTGGAGAACGCCGAGCCGGTCGTGTTGCGGTGCGGCCTGCCCCGGCCCATCGGGTTCGATGTGGCCGCACCGCTGCAGGTGATCAACGGCGTTCAGTGGTTCGAGGTGTCCGGGGAAGACGACGGGATCGATGCCAGCACATGGTTCGTCGTCGATCGCGGCGTCTACGTTGCCCTGACGATTCCGGGCGACTCGGGCCCCACCCCGTTGCAGGACGCGTCCTCGGCCGTGTCGGATGCGCTGCCCCAACAACCTCTCGACCCGGCTCCGTTGCAGTAGTGCTGGGCCGCAACGGCTCTAGCGCAAACCGGTGCCGCGGGCGAGTGCGGTGTCGATCAGAGTCGCGATGAGAGTCGGGTAGTCGACGCCGGATTCCGCCCACATCTTGGGGTACATCGAGATCGAGGTGAACCCGGGCATCGTGTTGATCTCGTTGATGACCGGACCGTTCTCGGTGACGAAGAAATCCACCCGCGCGAGGCCCTGGCAGTCCAACGCTCGGAAGGCCGCGACGGCGAGTTCACGTATGCGGTCGCTCGTGGCGTCGTCGAGTGCCGCCGGGATGTCGAACTCACTGACATCGTCGAGGTACTTGGTGTCGAAGTCGTAGAAAGCATGATCGTCGATGTCCGCGTCGGGAATTCGGATCTCGGCGACGGCGCTCGCGCGCACGGTGCCGTCGGGAAATTCCAGCACCCCGCACTCGACCTCGCGGCCGTGGATCATGCCCTCGACGATCACCTTGGGGTCGTGTTCGCGTGCGACGGCGATCGCGGTGGGTAGTTGGTCCCACGCGGTGATGCGCGAGATTCCGATGGACGATCCACCTCGGGCCGGTTTGACGAATGCTGGCAGGCCGATTCGGTCACGCTCGGCAGCCGTCAGGTCGTCGACCGCGCGTCGGAGTACGACCTGGCGACCGATCGGCAGTCCTTCGGCTCCGAGCAACTTCTTGGTGAATTCCTTGTCCATACCCGCAGCGCTGGCCAGCACGCCCGGCCCGACGTACGGAACGCCGGCCAGTTCGAGCAGACCCTGCAGGGTGCCGTCCTCGCCGTACGGTCCGTGCAGAACGGGGAACACGACGTCGACGGATGCGAGCACCGTCCCGCCTTCCCCCTCGCCGAGGGCGAGAAGAGCACCGGCGTGGCCGGGGTCCGTACTGAGCGCAAGCGCGGCTCCCGTCTTGTCGACGGTCGGCAGCACCCGGTCGTGAATCGCCAACGCATCGATGTCGGAGGAGCCGAGTACCCAGGCACCGTCCGCGGTGATCCCCACCGGAACCACCTCGTACTTGGCCGGATCGAGGTTCTGCAGCACGCTACCTGCCGATACACAGGACACGGCATGCTCGCTACTGCGGCCACCGAAGACGACGGCAACTTTGATGCGGGGAGTACTCACGATGAGAAACCGTACCGCCGCGGCTCATCGAACGCGGATTCGCCCTGTTCGTCGCGAGACCGCGATCACTGCCTCACTCGGGCTTGATACGACGTCCCAGCAGGTGCCCGACCGCATCCGGAACGGACATGCCGCCGTGACACACCCGATGCACCGCGTCGGTCAGTGGCATCTCGACGTCGTAACTCTCGGCGAGCGCTCGCACCGAGGTGCAGGACTTGACGCCCTCGGCCACCTGCCCGTGCGCTGCCTCCTGCGCACTCTCGAGGGAGCCACCCGAACCCAATCGCTCTCCGAACGTCCGATTGCGCGAGAGAGGCGACGAGCAGGTGGCGACCAGGTCGCCCACGCCGGCCAGGCCAGAGAGCGTCGACGGCTTGGCACCGAGCGCCACTCCGAGGCGGATGATCTCGGCCAGACCCCTGGTCATGATCGACGCGAGGGTGTTCTCGCCGTCTCCGACGCCTGCGGCCATCCCGCAGGCGAGGGCGATGACGTTCTTGCAGGCACCACCGATCTCGGCGCCGATGACGTCACTGTTGGTGTAAGGCCTGAAATATCCGGTCGCGCAGGACTTCTGAATCTCCAGGGCTCGCTGGGAGTCGGAGCAGGCGATGACGGTGGCTGCGGGCTGCCCCTCGGCGATCGGGCGCGCAAGATTCGGCCCGGACAGGCACGCCACCCGGCTGGGATCGGCACCGGTGACCTGAGAGATCACCTGACTCATCCGCATGAGCGTTCCGGTCTCGATTCCCTTCGCCAGGGAGAGCAGCGTTGCCTGCGGTGGGATCGAGTCGGTCCAGGCCTCCAGATTGGCCCGCAGACTCTGCGACGGCACGGCGAGAACCACGATGTCGGCTCCGTCGAGGGCACGGACCGGATCACTCGTCGCGCGGATGGACGACGGTAGCTCGATTCCCGGGAGGTAGTCCTTGTTCTCGTGGTCGTCGGTGATGGATGCAGCGAGTTCCTCGCGGCGGGCCCACATGGTGACGTCCGTTCCGGCATCGGCCAACACCTTGGCGAATGCGGTCCCCCACGAACCCGACCCCAATACCGTTGCTCTGCTCATTCCGCCAACCCCTCGCCTACTTCGCCGATGCCCTGTCCACGCGCGCATCACCCTAACTCGCAGACCTCCTCGGGCGGTCGGAGTCGGCACAGATCGGTGACGCTGGCAGGATCGAGCACCATGGGCGCATCACGAGACGACGACGGCGACCGCGTCGTCAGGGTTCTCATCGCGGTGAAGGATCTCACCGCGGCGAAGTCGC
>NZ_LVCU01000183.1:0-1395 GCF_001647185.1 Rhodococcus sp. EPR-147 | reverse complement strand
CGGTGGTCGATTCGGTCACGGTGGTCACCCCGGATCCTCTCGTCGCAGAGACGGCCCGAAGGATCGGCGCACTGGTGTTCGACGAACCGGTCCGCGATCCTGCGCTGCAACCGGACCAACGCCTCAACCACGCGTTCGCGGCCGCAGCGCACGTACTGCGTCACGGTGACGCTGGTGTGGACGTCGGTGTGGATGTCGGTGGGGGCGAGACCGTCGCCGCGCGCCGCGTCGACATCATCGCGTTGCAAGCGGACCTGCCCGCGATGCGTTCGGCCGAACTCGCGCAGGCCTACGCCGGGTCCCGCCGGGGAGGCAGATCGCTCGTGGTCGACCATCACGGCACGGGGACCGCCGCCCTGATCCTGAAGGACTCCCCCGACGAGTTGGCACCACTGTTCGGACGGGACTCCGCGCGTCGCCACACCGTCTCGGGCGCACGGGAACTCGACGGCACCTGGCCGGGTCTTCGACTGGACGTGGACACCGCCGACGACGTCCGCAGAGCGCACCGTCTGGGAGTCGGACCGGCGACGGCGGCCGTGCTCCACTCGCTCGGGTGGAGTGACGAAGCATCGGCGACGACTGCCTGACGGTGCGGACCGCCGTGGGAGTCGAGTGAACGGAGACTCGAGTTCGGCCATCGGAGTTTCACCGACGCCCGGTATGGGGGATGATCGTGCGGTGAGCAAAGACGACGCGCAGTCAGCGAACCAGGATCCTCCGATCGAGACCGGGAAGGCCACCGGTTCGGACCCGGCATGGAGCGCTCCGATCGCGGCGACGATGCCGAGTATTCCCTCCGCGCTTCCGGCTGCCACACCGGAATCCGTCGACGCTGCCACCGTGCTCCCCGAAAATCGCTATCTCAACCGGGAATTGAGCTGGCTCGATTTCAACTCGCGTGTTCTCGCGCTCGCGGAGGACTCGTCGCTCCCCTTGCTCGAGCGGGCGAAGTTCCTCGCGATCTACGCGTCGAATCTCGACGAGTTCTACATGGTTCGGGTTGCGGGTCTCAAACGCCGTGACGAAACCGGACTGTCGGTTCGGTCCGCCGACGGCATGACTCCACGCGAGCAGCTCGCGGTGATCGGTCAACGCACCCAGGAGCTCGCGCTCAAACATGCGCGAGTACTGCTGGATTCGATCCTGCCCGAGCTCACCGCCGAGGGCATCGCGATCATCCGATGGTCCGACCTGGACACCGACGAGCGCGCCCGGCTGTCGGAGTACTTCACCGAGCAGGTCTTCCCGGTTCTCACACCGCTGGCCGTCGACCCGGCCCACCCCTTCCCGTACATCAGCGGGCTGAGCTTGAATCTCGCTGTGACAGTGAAGGATTACTCCACCACCGGTGAGCACTTCGCCCGCGTGAAGGTGCCCGACAACGTCGATCGC
>NZ_LVCU01000182.1:0-25580 GCF_001647185.1 Rhodococcus sp. EPR-147 | reverse complement strand
TCTTCCCCGGGATGGAGGTCGTCGAGTCTCACGCGTTCCGGATCACGCGCAACGCCGATTTCGAGGTCGAGGAAGACCGCGACGAGGATCTCCTCCAGGCACTGGAGCGAGAGCTCGCCCGTAGGCGTTTCGGCTCTCCGGTCCGCCTCGAGATCGCCGACGACATGACCGAGCACATGCTCGAATTGTTGCTTCGCGAACTCGATGTCGATCCAGGCGACGTCATTCAGGTTCCCGGACTGCTCGACCTGTCGTGCCTGTGGCAGGTCTACAGCGTCGACCGCCCCAACCTCAAGGACGCCCCCTTCGTTCCGGCCACCCATCCGGCATTCGGTGAGCGCGAGACCCCCAAGAGTGTCTTCTCCACCCTGCGCGACGGCGACGTCCTGGTCCATCATCCGTACGATTCCTTCTCCACCAGCGTTCAACGCTTCATCGAGCAGGCCGCGGCCGACCCGCAGGTGCTCGCCATCAAGCAGACGCTCTATCGGACCTCCGGAGATTCCCCGATCGTCAACGCGCTCGTCGATGCCGCAGGCGCGGGCAAGCAGGTGGTTGCGCTGGTCGAGATCAAGGCGCGTTTCGACGAACAGGCGAACATCGAGTGGGCACGCAAGCTCGAAAAGGCGGGCGTACACGTGGTGTACGGCCTCGTCGGCCTCAAGACGCACTGCAAGACGTGCCTCGTGGTGCGCCGAGAGGGATCCGTCATTCGCCGGTACTGCCACATCGGTACCGGCAACTACAACCCCAAGACAGCGCGAATCTACGAGGACGTGGGCCTGCTGACGTCGTCGCCCGAAATCGGGGCCGACCTCACCGATCTGTTCAACTCGCTGACCGGATACTCGCGAAAGTCCAAGTACCGCAACCTTCTCGTCGCACCGTACGGAGTTCGGCGCGGCATCGTCGAGCGCATCGAGGCGGAGGTCGAGCACCTCAAGGAAGGCCGCAGCGCCGGAATTCGCCTCAAGGCCAACGCCTTGGTGGACGAGCAGGTCATCGACGCGCTCTACCGAGCATCGATGGCAGGAGTGCCGGTGAAGGTGGTGGTGCGCGGAATCTGTGCTCTCAAGCCAGGAGTTCCCGGTCTGTCGGAGAACATCGAAGTGCGTTCCATCCTCGGCCGATTCCTCGAACACTCGCGTGTTCTGCACTTCCAGGGTGCGGACGAGTTCTGGATCGGCAGCGCAGACATGATGCACCGCAACCTCGATCGCCGAGTCGAGGTGATGGCTCAGGTCAAGGATCCTCGGTTGGCGAACCAGCTGAGCGACATCTTCGATTCTGCCCTCGACCCCACCACTCGATGCTGGGAGCTGGGACCGGACGGCGGCTGGGTCGCGTCACCGGCTCGGGGTGAGAAAGTTCGTGAGCATCAGGTGGACCTGATGCGCAGTCGGAGGAATCAGGGCTCCTGATGGGCACTTCCGACGGCTCCCCCCGCGCCAACATCTTCGCGGCGGGCTCGATCCTGTGGCGACATTCACCGAGCGGCGGCTCGGGCGTCGAGGTCGCCTTGGTACACAGGCCGAAATACGACGACTGGTCGTTCCCCAAGGGAAAGCTCGATCCCGGTGAAACAGCTGTCGACGCAGCAGTCCGAGAGGTCAAGGAGGAGACCGGATTCGACTCGAGACTGGGACGGTCTCTGTCCTACGTCACGTACCCGATTCCGGGGCACCGTCGGGTCAAGAAAGTTCTGTACTGGGCAGCGGAGGTCACCGGGGGCGAGTTCGTCCCCAATGTCGAGGTGGACGAACTGCGCTGGGTAGCGCCCGAGGACGTCGGCCGCGAACTCTCGTATCCCATGGACCACAAGATCCTTCGCCGGTTCGTGGCCAAGCCTGCCGACACCTCCACAGTGCTGTTGGTTCGGCACGGCAGTGCCGGGTCGCGCTCACGGTTCAAGGGCAACGACGTCGACCGTCCACTCGACAGGATCGGGCGCCGACAGGCCGAATCCTTGGTGTCGTTGCTTCGGGCTTTCGGCGGCGATGCAGTGTACGCAGCCGACCGTGCTCGATGTGTGCAGACCGTTGCTCCGTTCGCGGAATCGTTGGGGGTGGACATCACTCCCGAGCATCTCTTGTCCGAGGAAGGGTATGCCGACGACCCGCGCAAGGGCCGCCATCGCGCTCGCGACATCGCCGAACTTTCCGGCACCCCCGTTGTCTGCAGCCAGGGAAAAGTGATCCCGGACTTGATGCGTTGGTGGGCTGAGAAAGACGGAATCACGTTGCCGGCCAACAGAAATCGCAAGGGCAGCGTGTGGGTGCTCTCACGCCGCGACGGCAGGCTCATCTCGGCCGATCACATCGCCAGTCCGTTGCCCACCCTCGCCGCCGACGGCTGAGCGGCACAAACGACAAACAGAAGGCCCCCGACTCGATCTTCGAGTAGGGGGCCTTCTGCCGTTCACAGCCTGTCTCACTCACGCTGCCGCGTCAGCGGCTGCGCCTGACGAGTGAAAACCTGCAGGCTCTACTTCTTCGCTGCGCGCTTCGCGGGTGCCTTCTTGGCGGGAGCCTTCTTGGCCGGGGCCTTCTTGGCGACGGTCTTCTTGGCCGCTGTCTTGGCCGGAGCCTTCTTGGCAGGAGCCGTAGTGGTTGCAGCCTTGCGAGCGGTCGTCTTGGCCGGAGCCTTCTTGGCAGCAGCCGTCGTGGTCTTGCGCGCGGTGGTCTTCGCGGGTGCTGCCTTCTTGGCAGCCGTCTTTGCGGGAGCTGCCTTCTTGGCGGCGGTCTTTGCCGGAGCTGCCTTCTTGGCTGCCGCGGTGGTGGCCTTGCGGGCGGTCGTCTTCACCGCTGCCTTCTTGGCGGCCGGCTTCTTCGCTGCCGCAGTCTTCTTGGCCGGAGCTGCAGCCGAACCGCGCTTGACGGCAGGTCCGGTTGCGGGCAGCTTCTGTCCGCCCGCGATGACGGCCTTGAACTGTGCACCCGGACGGAATGCCGGAACGTTGGTCGGCTTCACGCGAACGGTCTCACCGGTGCGGGGGTTACGGGCGACACGCGCTGCGCGACGACGCTGCTCGAACACGCCGAAGCCCGTGATCGTGACACTCTCGCCGCGGTGGACCGCGCGCACGATGGTGTCGACGATGTTCTCGACAGCCTCTGTGGCGCTCCGCCTATCAGACCCCAACTTCTCGGTCAGGGCGTCAATCAGCTCTGCCTTGTTCATGGATTTCCTCCGCTATATGGTGGTCCATCGTCGGACCGACTACTACAACGGTAAACCCCAAGTCGTCAAGAGTCTATGCGCCACGCCAATTTTCATTCCGGTGTTGCGGAATGGTTCACGGCCCCAAAGCGTGTCGGACCGGTGCCAGGTCAGCTTTCGGAGGGTGTCTCGATCCGCGCCGGGAGGGTCAGGGGTTTGTATGAAGGCCTTGACTTTTCGTACTCAGCAATGGCCTCTACCTGGCGTAACGTCAATCCGATGTCGTCGAGACCCTCCAGCAGACGCCATCGCGTGTAGTCGTCAATCGCGAAGCGCACCACCAACGTTCCAGCCGTTACGGTCTTGTCGACGAGGTCGACAATTACTTCGAGACCGGGCTGTTCTTCTAAGGCTTTCCACAGCAATTCGACGTCCGACTGATCGACTTCGGCGGCCAACAGCCCGGCTTTCCCCGAGTTTCCGCGAAAGATATCGGCGAAGCGAGAGGCGATCACAACCCGAAATCCGAAGTCCGAGAGTGCCCAGACGGCATGTTCGCGTGATGATCCCGTACCGAAATCGGGCCCGGCAACGAGCACCGAACCTCGGTTGTAGGGCTCGAGATTCAAGATGAAGTTCGGGTCCGAGCGCCAGGCCGCGAACAACCCGTCCTCGAATCCGGTGCGCGTGACGCGCTTGAGGTAGACCGCGGGGATTATCTGGTCGGTGTCGACGTTGGACCGCCGTAGCGGAACTCCGATACCGGTGTGTCGAGTGAAAGCTTCCATCGAATGTGCTCCTATGCGTTCGATCGATCCGAGCGAGGACGCGCGTTACGCGAGATCCGCCGGAGAGGACAGGGTTCCGCGGATTGCGGTAGCGGCGGCAACCAGAGGCGACACGAGATGAGTGCGACCGCCCTTGCCCTGCCTACCCTCGAAATTCCGGTTGGACGTCGACGCCGATCGCTCGCCCGACGCCAACTGATCCGGATTCATTCCCAGGCACATCGAGCAACCGGCCTGACGCCACTCCGCTCCTGCGGCCGTGAAGATCTCACCCAGGCCTTCCTCCTCCGCCTGCGCTCGCACCCGCATGGACCCGGGTACCACCAGCATTCGCACTCCGTCGGCAACCCGATGCCCTTCGAGAACGGATGCGACGGCCCGCAGATCCTCGATTCGACCGTTGGTGCACGAGCCCACGAACACGGTGTCGACAGCGATCTCGCGGATGGGTGTACCCGCTTCGAGGCCCATGTACTGCAAAGCCTTCTGGGCTGCCGCCCGCTCGCTCTCGTCGACCATCGCCTCCGGATCGGGCACCGTATCGCCCAGTGGCGCACCCTGACCCGGATTCGTTCCCCAGGTGACGAACGGCGTCAACGTGTCGGCATCGATGTGGACCTCGTTGTCGAACACTGCATCCGGATCGGTCGCCAGTTCGTCCCACGCCGCCACCGCCGCGTCCCAGTCGGCTCCGCGAGGAGCGTGCGGGCGTCCCTTCAGGTACTCGTACGTGATTTCGTCGGGTGCGATCATGCCTGCCCGCGCACCGGCCTCGATCGACATGTTGCAGATGGTCATTCGCGCTTCCATCGACAGCTTGCGAATGGCCTCACCGCGGTACTCGAGGACGTAGCCCTGGCCACCGCCGGTGCCGATCTGTGCGATGACGGCAAGGATCAGGTCCTTGCTCGTCACACCGGGGGCGAGCTGACCGTCGACGTTGATCGCCATCGTCTTGAAAGGACGCAGCGACAGGGTCTGCGTCGCCATGACGTGCTCGACCTCGCTGGTACCGATCCCCATTGCGATCGAGCCGAAGGCACCGTGCGTCGAGGTGTGGCTGTCTCCGCACACCACGGTCATGCCGGGCTGGGTCAGACCCAACTGCGGCCCGATGATGTGCACGATGCCCTGATCGAGATCGCCCATCGGGTAGAGCCGAACACCGAATTCCTCGCAGTTGCGGCGAAGAGTGTCGACCTGTGTGCGCGAGACCAGATCTGCGATGGGCGCGAAGATGTCGGCCGTCGGGACGTTGTGATCCTCGGTCGCGATCGTCAGATCCGGACGTCGGAGTCCGCGGCCGGCCAGCCGAAGGCCGTCGAACGCCTGCGGGCTGGTGACCTCGTGCACCAGATGGAGATCGATGTAGATCAGATCCGGCTCACGCGCTCCGCCTTCTCCGCCGCCTCGGACCACCACGTGCTGGTCCCATACCTTCTCCGCCAAAGTCTTCGGTGTTTCGGACATCGCTGTCGCGGACCTCGCCTTCCCTGTCGTCGTCGCGCCGATGAACGGGCTGGTCCACCTCGCGTGATCGTCTCGACATCATGCCCCCGGCAGGTACTGAAGATCTCGTAGTTGTGCAATCTCAGCATTCGGGAGGCTAATATCGTTCTATGAGACAGCATAGCCCCAATGGCCTCGTCGACAAATCGAGCGGTATCGGTGTTCTCGACAAGGCGATGACGGTGCTGCACGCGGTGGCGGAGACGCCCTGCAATCTCAACGACCTGTGCGCTCGAACGAGCCTGCCCCGGGCAACGGCCCACCGCCTCGCGGTAGGACTGGAGACCCACCGCCTTCTGGTACGGGATGTCGACGGCCTGTGGCGGACCGGTCCGGGATTGGGAGAGCTTGCGGCGAGCGCATCGGACACCCTGCTCGATGCCGCCGCCTCGGTTCTCCCACGCCTGCGCGAAATCACCGGTGAGAGTGTGCAGATCTATCGGCGCGAAGGGACGGTGCGGGTGTGCGTGGCATCCATGGAGCCGCCGACCGGACTTCGAGACACCGTACTCGTCGGCGCACGCCTGCCGATGACGGCTGGATCGGGTGCCAAAGTCCTTCTCGCATGGGCAGATTCGCAGACCCAACGAACAGTTTTGCCGGATGCAGAATTCAGCGAGCGTGTTCTGCTCGAAGTTCGGCGGCGCGGATGGGCACAGAGTGCCGGCGAGCGCGAACCGGGCGTGGCGAGCGTCGCCGCGCCCGTGCGAGACGGCAACGACACTGTGGTGGCGGCGATCTCGGTATCCGGACCGATCGATCGAATCGGACGCAAGCCCGGAGCGCGGTGGGCCGCGGATCTTCTTGCCGCCGCGGACGCTCTGCACAAGCGACTCTGAGGTAAACCGCAGCTCCGTCGGCCCGAGAAAAACGAGCTGATCGAGCTGCGAGAGTGGGGTACCTTCGTCTCGAGCGGCCTACCCGGTCGGTCGACGACTGCGAGGAGTCACCCCATGCCCGAATCCGGCAGTGAAGAACTGAAGAAGAAGTTCCGCGAGGTTCTGGAACAGAAGAACAGCAAGTCCCACAATTCCGTCGAACACAAGGACGGTGGACCGAAGGTCAACAACGTCCACGGTCCGGCCGACCATCAGAAGATGTTCCGCCGCAAGAGCGTCTGAGACGCACACACCGAAACGACAACACCCTCCCGATCCTTGGATCGAGAGGGTGTTGTCAGTTGTAGCCCCGACGGGATTCGAACCCGCGCTACCGCCTTGAGAGGGCGGCGTCCTAGGCCGCTAGACGACGGGGCCAGGAACTTCACCTGCATTGTGTTCGAGCTTGTACGTGCTGAGCCAGCTTAACTGCCTCGGCCTCGGCGACAAAATCGCCTTCACCTGCTCGCTGGGGTACCAGGACTCGAACCTAGAATGGCGGTACCAGAAACCGCTGTGTTGCCAATTACACCATACCCCAATGGACTTGAATCGAATTGCTCATCACGATCGATGTGCACTGCGTTTCGAGCCGGGATAGAGACTATCAAAGGTGACTACCCATTCTCCAAATCGGCTGCTCAGAGCCACCGAAACCGCGCCGTGGACGCGTCGGGGGCGGCCGAGACACCGTCGAGTGGGCACCGGAAGAGCCCCCTCCACACCTCGGCCGACGAGTGGAGCAGACTTGTCCTTCGTGACCGATCGCAGACCCGGCCGACTCCGATGAAGGTCCTGCTCGTCCCTCAGGGCGAGCAGGCCGTGCTGACGCACCTCGCCGACGACGGCTCGACGCTGAGCGATCCCACCGTGGCCGAGGATATCGTCGCGGCCGTAGCCGAGCTCGAGCGCGACGAACGGCCGAGGTGGGTGTGGGAAGACACGAGCCGGATCTATCCTCGACTGCTCGAACGGGGAGTCCGCGTACGCCGCTGTCACGATCTCGCCTTGGTCGGTGCCATCCTGTCGATGCGGGCCGGCTCTGCGACTGTCCCGTCGGCTCCCGCCGACCTGAGGCCGGGTCTGTTCGACGCGAACCCGAACTCCGATCCGGCGGCGGTTCTCGCCGAGTATCGGCGTCAGCTCCGGGACGTCGGTGACGATCGCGCACTGAACCTGCTGGCAGCAGCCGAGTCGGCCGGAGGACTGGCCGCAGCGGAGATGACCTTCGACGGGTTGCCGTTCTCGGCGTCGGCGCATCGCCGTCATCTCGAGACGATGCTCGGTACCCGGCCGCTCGATGGATCCCCTCCCCCGGCCCTCGTAGAGCTCGAGAATCAAATCTCCTCGGCGTTCGGCCGACGCGTCAATCCTGCCTCGCCCGTGGAGTTGGTCGCCGCGTTCGCGCGCGTCGGTATCGAACTGACATCGACTCGCGCGCATACCATCCGCGACATCGACCACCCGGCGGTTCCGCTACTGCTGCGGCACCGTGACCTCTCGAAGCTGCATGCCGCGAACGGGTGGGCGTGGCTCGACGCGTGGGTTCGCGACGATCGTTTCCGGCCTGTCTACGTTCCCGGCGCTGTGGTGTCGGGTCGGTGGGCCAGTCGCGGCGGGGGCGGCCTTCAGATCCCGAAACCCCTGCGCGCCAGTGTGATCGCCGATCCCGGCCACACCTTCGTGGCCGCCGACGCCGGCCAGCTCGAACCACGCATCCTCGCGGCGATGTCCGGCGATCCCCGCATGGTCGCCGCGGCAGGCACCGCGGATCTGTACGCACCGGTGGCCGCAGAATCGTTCGACGGCGATCGCGCCCACGCCAAGGTCGCCGTTCTCGGGGTGCTGTACGGCGCGACCTCGGGTGACGCGCGCGCTCTGCTGACGCGACTACGGGCCAAGTTCCCCGGTGCCGTTGCACTGGTGGAGGAGGCCGCCCGAGCCGGTGAACGTGGCGAGGTCGTTCGTTCCTGGCTGGGACGGGCCTGCCCACCGCCCTCGGTGCAGTGGTGGTCCACCGGTGACGCCCATGCGCGTGGCCGGTTCACCCGAAATTTCGTCGTGCAGGCCACCGCCGCCGAGTGGGCGCTGTGTTTGTTGGCGGATCTGCGCGGACGTTTGGCCGGGAGCGGAGCCCGCAGGAGCGACCGGAATTCCGACGAAGGGAGCGGAGCCCGCAGGAGCGACCAGAATTCCGACAAAGGGAGCGGCAGCGAGTTGGTGTTCTTTCAGCACGACGAAGTGGTGGTGCATTGTGCTATCGCCGAGTCGGGTCGTGTCGCCGAAGCGATTGCAGAATCGGCGTTGTCGGCCACCCGGCTGATGTTCGGTGACACGGCAGTCCGGTTTCCGATGGAAACCAGAGTCGACCGCTCCTACGGTGCCTCCGCTGCCGGTTCCGAGCTGGATTCGGACTGAGCTCGCGGCGGGTCGACGAACGTCACGTCGATGTCCTCGAACGGCTTGCTGCGTTGCGCTTCTGCCTGCCCGGTGTACGTGAGCTTGTCGCCCTGAGTCAGTTCGACGTCATCGGTGAACGGGGCCAGCAGCGCGCGTGGGAAGAGCCGATCGACGCGAACCACGTTGATCTCGATGCACATCACGATCGACACCGACGTCACGTACAGAAACGCCAGCAGTCCCAGAACGACAGCGAACACACCGTTGGTGACGGTCGCGTTGCTGACGACGTACTTCACGTACACACTGCCGAAGGTCTGCAGCAGCTGCCAGATCAGACCGGCAACGACGGCCCCGGGAAGAACCTGTGGGATCGACACCGACCTCGCGGTGGCGAGCCTGAACGCCACGACGAACACACCGACGTAGAAGAACGTGCCGACCACGAACACCACGAGGCCCGATTCCGGACCGAAATATCCTGCGGCACTGAGCACATTGAGTGCTGTGATGGCCAGGACGGCCAGGCCGACCGTGCTCAGCAGACCAAAGCCGCGCACCCGGGCGCGGATGGGATCGGGCCTTAGGTTCTTCGGCACCGTCCACGCCGTGTTCATCGCGTTCTGGAGCGCCACGGCCACCCCGAGTCCGCCGTACAGGGAGCCCAGGACACCCACCACCAGACCCACGGTGCCTCCACCGATGCGGTCGGGCCTGCCCAGTTCGTCCCCGATCACCGGGATCTGACCGAGCGCCGAGTTCAGGATCTGCTGCTGCAGTTCCGGACTACCGGCCAATACGATTCCCAGAACCGTCGAGAACAGCAACAGTGCGGGAAACAGCGAGACGAAGGCGTAGTAGGTGATCAGGGCCGCGAGGTAGCCACCCTGATCGTCGACGAACTTGTACACCACCGCAATGGGATATCCCAGAACCGGCCGCCTGCGCTGGAGTCCATCCAGTCGATCGGAAAAACTCATTGGAGGCTCTCCCCGAGGACCGGGGTGCGCCGGCGACCGTGCGCCCTCACGCCACCTGGGCGCGTGCTGCGGCCAGGCGCGCCAAGGTCTTCTCGCGCCCGAGCAATTCCATGGACTCGTACAGCGGCGGGCTGATGTGCGACCCGGTCACTCCCACCCGGATCGGGGCGAAAGCCTTGCGCGGCTTGAGCTCCAGCTTCTCGATCAACACGTCCTTGAGAGTCGCCTCCAGGTCGGCCGTGGTCCAGGTCTGCAACGCCGTCAGTGCCTCCACAGTGGCGTCGAGAACGGGTGCGGTATCGGCACCGAGGTTCTTGGCCGCGGCTGCGGGGTCGATCTCGAAGTCCGCCTCGTCGACGAACAGGAACTTCAGCAGTCCCCATGCGTCCGACAGGACGACGATGCGGGTCTGCACCAGATCGGCCGCGACAGCGAAGACCTTCTCGTCGACCGGCTCGGTGAGATGGCCCTGGGCGACGAGGTAATCACGCAAACGCGCCGCGAAATCCTCCGCTGCCAGCATCCTGATGTGCTCGGCGTTGATCGCGTCGGCCTTCTTCTGATCGAAGCGCGCCGGATTGGAATTGACGGACGAGATCTCGAACGCCGCCACCATCTCGTCGAGCGTGAACACGTCGTGATCGTCCGAGATACCCCATCCGAGAAGCGCGAGGTAGTTCAGCAATCCCTCCGGCACGAAACCACGATCACGGTGGATGAAGAGGTTGGACTCGGGATCACGCTTGGACAGCTTCTTGTTGCCCTGGCCCATGACGAACGGCAGGTGCCCGAACTCGGGGGTGCGTTCTGCGACACCGATCCGGATCAATGCCTCGTAGAGAGCGAGCTGACGAGGCGTCGATGACAGCAGATCCTCGCCGCGCAGGACGTGGGTGATCTTCATCAAAGCGTCGTCGACCGGATTGACCAACGTGTACAACGGAACTCCGTTGCCGCGGGTCAAGGCGAAGTCCGGCACCGTCCCGGCCTTGAACGTGGTCTCCCCGCGCACGAGGTCGTTCCATGTCAGATCGTGATCGGGCATCCGCAGTCGCACGACGGCCCCGCGCCCCTCGTCGAGGAATCCCTGTCGCTGCTCCGGCGTCAGGTCGCGGTCGAAGTTGTCGTAGCCGAGTTTGGGGTCGCGTCCGGCTGCCTTGTGTCGGGCTTCCACTTCCTCCGGCGTGGAGAAGGACTCGTAGGCCTCCCCGGCGTCGAGCAACTGCTGCACGACGGCGAGGTGCTGGTCGCGACGCAGCGACTGACGGTACGGCTCGTACGGGCCACCCACTTCGGGGCCCTCGTCCCATTCGAGGCCCAGCCAGCGCAACGCGTCGAGCAGGGCGGCATAGGACTCCTCGGAGTCGCGTGCGGCGTCGGTGTCCTCGATGCGAAAGACGAAGGTGCCGCCGTGATGCCTGGCGAACGCCCAGTTGAACAGTGCGGTGCGGACCAGGCCGACGTGCGGGGTACCGGTGGGCGACGGGCAGAACCGAACGCGGACATCTGTTGGTGTGGTCATGCTCGCCCTACTTCTTCGCTGCGACGGGGTTGGTGAGGGTACCGATTCCCTCGACGGTGATCGACACGCTGTCTCCGTCGGCGATGGGTCCGACTCCCTCGGGGGTTCCGGTGAGGATGACGTCTCCGGGTAGCAGCGTCATCACCGCGGACACCCACTCGATGATCTTCGGAATGTCATGCAGCAGAAACGAAGTGCGGCTCCGTTGTTTGACCACGCCGTCGACTTCGGTCTTGATCTCGAGATCGGTCGGGTCGAGCGAGGTCTCGATCCACGGCCCGAGCGGACAGAAGGTGTCGTGTCCCTTGGCGCGCGTCCACTGTCCGTCGTGCTTCTGGTGATCGCGGGCCGAGACGTCGTTGGCGACGGTGTATCCCAGCACCACCTCGTACGCCTTGGCGGCGGGGACGTCCTTGCACGGACGGCCGATGACGATCGCCAGTTCGCCCTCGAAGTGCACTTCGTTCGAGGACGGCGGCAACACGATGGAGGCACCGGGGCCGACGATGGAGGTGTTCGGCTTGATGAAGATCACGGGGTCCTTCGGTGCCTCACCGCCCATCTCGGCCACGTGCGCGGCGTAGTTCTTACCGATGGCGATGACCTTGCTGGCGAGGATGGGCGCGAGCAGTCGCACATCGGCCAGTGGCCACGACCGACCCGTGAACGTGGGTGTGCCGAAAGGATGTTCGGCGATTTCCTTCGCAGTCTGCGAGTCACCCTCACCTTCGATACTCACGAATGCCACACCATCAGGACTTGCAATTCGACCGAGACGCATGTCGGAAGTCTATCGACATGCGTGGTGTGCACTCCGCCACCGTCCGTTCAGCGCGATTCGGGCCGGTGTAGGGTCGGTCTGTAGTTCCATATTGCAAGAACGTACGTCCATATACTGAGACGGAGAACTGATGGACGCCACCGCGCAGATGTCCGACATCGGCGAAATCAGGCGATGGTTCATGCTTTCGCTCGGCATGCTCGCGCAGACCGCAGGCGCGGTGTTCATCAACGGTGCGGCATTTCTCATTCCCGCCCTGCACGACGACCGCGGCCTGAGCCTGCCCGCCGCCGGACTCGTCGTCGCCATGCCCACCGTGGGCATCATGTTCACCCTGATCGCCTGGGGTATGTTGGTCGATCGGATCGGCGAAAGACTGGTTCTCGCAGTCGGGCTCGGCCTGACGGCGCTCGCCGCTGTAGCCGCCGTGTTCACCACCTCCGTTCCCCTGCTGGCAATCCTGCTCCTGCTCGGCGGTATGGCAGCGGCGAGTGCGAACAGCGCCAGCGGGCGTGTGGTGGTCGGCTGGTTCCCACCTCAGCGTCGTGGATTGGCCATGGGAATCAGACAGATGTCGGTCCCTCTGGGCGTCGCCATCGCAGCCCTGACCATCCCACCCATCGCCCGGGACCACGGCGTCGGAGCGGCACTGCTCGTACCCGCGGCCGTGTGCGCAACAGCCGCAGTGATGTGTCTGGCGGTCGTCGACCCCCCGCGTCCCAATCGCATCGATGCCGCGGAGCAGGGTCTGCTCGACAATCCGTACCGGGGCAGCAGGCAGCTGTGGCGCATTCACGCCACCTCGATCCTGTTGGTGGTGCCGCAGTACGTGGTCTGGACGTATGCGCTCGTATGGCTGATGACCGACCGAGGATGGACAGCAGCGGCGGCGGGCGTCCTCGTCACGGTGACGCAGATTCTCGGCGCACTGGGCCGGATGAGCGTCGGCGCGTTGTCCGATCGGGTAGGCAGCCGCATGCGGCCCCTCCGGTGGGTCGCGGTGACCGCCGCCGTCAGCATGCTCGGACTCGGAGTGGCCGACTGGTTCGACTCCCCCGTCGCGATCGTCATGCTCGTCGTCGCGTCGGTCGCCACGGTTGCCCCCAACGGTCTTGCCTTCACCGCTGTTGCCGAGATATCAGGACCGTATTGGAGCGGACGCGCCCTCGGCGTGCAGAACACGAGTCAATACGTGTTCGCGTCGGCCGTGCCGCCGGTGTTCGGGGCCCTCGCGGCGGTCAGCTTTCCCGTCGCATTCCTGGTGTCGGCGGTCTTCCCCGCACTCTCCGTGCCGATCGTCCCCGACGATCCACGTCCCGAGAGTCCCGACGAGAAGGCCGCCAGTCCCGAAAAGAATTCCGACCGCGTCGGCTGATTCAGCACGGTGGGGATGTCCGGAAACACGAAATGCCACGGTGGCCGGTCGGCCTACCGTGGCATTCGTGTCGATTCGGTTAGAGGCGAGCGGCGATTCGTGCGCCGATCTCTTTCGTCGACGCAGTCGTGGTTCCCCGCTCGGCGAGGTCCGCTGCGACAGCGGCTTCCACACGCGCCGCTCCTGCCGCGTCGCCGAGATGATCGAGTAGCAGCGACACCGACAGGATGGCAGCGGTCGGATCGGCCTTCTGCTGCCCTGCGATGTCGGGAGCGCTGCCGTGCACGGGCTCGAACATGCTCGGATTGGTACCGGTCGCATCGATGTTTCCGCTTGCGGCCAAACCGATTCCACCGGTCACCGCCGCCGAGAGGTCGGTCACGATGTCGCCGAACAGATTGTCGGTGACGATGACGTCGAACCGGCCCGGGTCGGTCACGAGATGAATCATCGCGGCATCGATGTGCTGGTACGCGACCTCGACGTCCGGGAACTCCGCCGCGACCTCGTCCACTGTGCGAGCCCAGAGGCTGCCAGCGAAGGTGAGCACATTGGTCTTGTGCAGCAGCGTCAGATGCTTGCGCCGCGTCAGCGCCCGCTCGAAACCGTTGCGCACCACCCGTTCGACGCCGTAGCGGGTGTTGACACTGACCTCGGTGGCCACCTCGTGCGGCGTGCCGACGCGAAGCGCTCCACCGTTTCCGGTGTACGGACCTTCGGTGCCCTCACGCACGACCACGACGTCGATCTGCTTGTCACCGGCCAACGGCCCGACCACTCCGGGGTACAGCTTGGCCGGGCGCAGATTGATGTGGTGATCGAGCTCGAACCGAGCTCGCAACAACAGTCCACGCTCGAGCACGCCGCTGGGCACCGACGGATCTCCGATGGCTCCCAACAGAATTGCGTCGTGCTCACGCAGTTCCGTCAACACCGAGTCCGGCAGCAGTTCTCCGGTGGCGTTGTAGCGACGAGCACCGAGGTCGTACTCGGTCTTCTCGACTCCGGGTGCGACCACGTCGAGCACGGCGAGCGCCTCGGTGACGACCTCGGGTCCGATTCCGTCCCCGGCGATGACGGCCAGCTTCATCTCACTCCTCGTGATTGTTCGACTTCGTTCGATCGACTGCGAGCGATGCTCAGGACAGGTCGACCAGCTCGATGGTGGACGCGCCGACCGCCGATGCGATGCTCGCGCTCAGCTCGTCCGGAACGTCCTTGTCGACGCGCAGCAGAATCGTTGCACCGTCGCCCTCGGAGTCCTGGCTCAGGGCGGCGGCCTGGATGTCGATGCCGGCATCGCCGAGCAGGGTGCCGATCCGGCCGAGGCTGCCGGGCTGATCCGCGTAGTTGACGATCAGGTTCTTACCCTCGGCACGGAGGTCGAAGTTGCGACCGTTGATGTTGACGATCTTCTCGACCTGCGTGGTGCCGGTCAGCGTGCCCGCGACGTTGAGCACCGAACCGTCGCCGTAGACGGCGCGAATGTCGACGACGCTGCGGTGGTTCTCGCTCTCGGAGGCTGTGGTGACCTCGGCGGTGACGCCACGCTCCTCGGCGAGCGAGGGGGCGTTGACGAACGTGACCGCGTCCTCGATGACGGCGGAGAAGAGTCCGCGCAGCGCCGAGAGCTTGAGGATCTCGACGTCCTCGGTGGCGAGTTCGCCGCGAACGTCGACCGACAGCGAGGTGGGAAGTTCGGTGGACAGAGCGCCGAGCAGCACACCCTGCTTGCGCACGATCTCGAGCCACGGGGAGACCTCCTCGCCCACGGCACCACCCTTGACGTTGACGGCGTCGGGCACGAATTCGCCTGCGAGAGCGAGCAGTACGGACTTGGCGACATCGGTGCCCGCGCGGTCCTGGGCCTCGGTGGCCGACGCGCCGAGGTGCGGGGTGACGACGACCTGAGGCAGCTCGAACAGCGGGCTGTCGGTGCACGGCTCGGAGGCGTACACGTCGATTCCCGCGGCGAAGACGTGGCCGGAGGTGATGGCGTCGGCCAGGGCCTGCTCGTCGACCAGTCCACCGCGAGCGGCGTTGACGACGATGACACCGGGCTTGGTCTTGGCGAGGGCTTCCTTGCCGATGATTCCCTTGGTCTCCGGGGTCTTCGGCAGGTGAACCGAGAACATGTCGGCACGCTCGAGCAGCTCGTCCAGGCTCACCAGTTCGATGCCGAGCTGGGCGGCGCGGGCGGCCGAGACGTAGGGGTCGTAGGCGATGATGTGGGTCTCGAATGCGGCCAGGCGCTGCGCGAACAGCTGACCGATGCGGCCGAGTCCGACGACGCCGACGGTCTTGCCGAAGATCTCGACACCGTTGAACTTGCTGCGCTTCCACTCGTGCTGACGCAGGGTGGCGTCGGCGGCGGGAATCTGGCGCGCGGCCGACAGCAACAGCGTCACCGCATGCTCGGCAGCGGTGTGGATGTTGGAGGTCGGGGCGTTGACGACGAGGACACCGCGCTCGGTGGCTGCAGGTACGTCGACGTTGTCCAGGCCGACACCGGCGCGGGCGACGATCTTGAGCTTGGTTCCGGCGGCCAGAACCTCTGCGTCGACCGTGGTCGCGGAACGCACCAGGATCGCGTCGGCCTCGGGAACCGCGGCGAGCAGCGCGGGGCGATCCGGGCCGTCGACCCAACGGACCTCGACGCCGTCGCCCAATGCCTCGACGGTGGACGGCGCAAGTTTGTCGGCGATCAGAACGACAGGACGGCCTGGCTGGCTCACGTGAAAAACTCCCTATGTCGGTTCGAGACTGTTGTCGATGAAAATTCGGAGCTGGTGCAGCAGAAACAGTTTAGAGGCCGGAGACGTCGAGCTGCGACGCCACCTGGTGCACGCACCGAAGGGCACCCCTACCGATGCAGGGGTGCCCTTCGATCAGCATGCGTGCGAACGTGATTCGATGAGAATCAAGCCGTTTCGGTGATCGGGCGATCGACCCAGCTCATCAGGTCGCGCAGCTTCTTGCCGGTGACCTCGATGGGGTGCTCGGCGTTGGCCTTGCGCAGGCCTTCGAGCTCGGTGTTGCCGTTCTCGACGTTGGCGACCAGGCGACGGGTGAACTCACCCGACTGGATGTCGGCCAGGATGGCCTTCATGCGCTCCTTGGTGCCTGCGTCGATCACGCGCGGGCCCGAGAGGTAGCCACCGAACTCCGCGGTGTCGGACACCGAGTAGTTCATCCGAGCGATGCCGCCCTCGTACATGAGGTCGACGATGAGCTTGAGCTCGTGCAGCACCTCGAAGTACGCCATCTCGGGCGCGTAGCCGGCCTCGACCATGACCTCGAAGCCCGTCTTGACGAGCTCCTCGGTGCCACCGCACAGCACGGCCTGCTCGCCGAAGAGGTCGGTCTCGGTCTCTTCCTTGAACGTGGTCTTGATGACGCCTGCGCGCGTTCCACCGATGCCCTTGGCCCAGGACAGGGCCAGTGCCTGACCTTCGCCCTTGGGGTCCTGGTCGATGGCGATGAGCGCGGGAACACCCTTGCCGTCGACGAACTGGCGACGCACGAGGTGGCCGGGGCCCTTGGGTGCGACCATGCCGACGGTGACGAACTCCGGAGCCTTGATCAGGTCGAAGTGGATGTTGAGACCGTGGCCGAAGAACAGCGCGTCGCCGTCCTTCAGGTTGGGCTCGATCTCCTCGGAGAAGATCTTGGCCTGCGCGGTATCGGGTGCGAGCACCATGATCACGTCGGCCCATTCGGACACCTCGGCGGGAGTGCCGACCTTCAGGCCCTGCTCCTCCGCCTTGGCGCGGGACTTCGAGCCCGCTGCCAGGCCGATGCGCACATCGACACCGGAGTCGCGCAGGCTCAGCGAGTGCGCGTGGCCCTGGCTTCCGTAACCGATCACAGCGACCTTGCGGCCCTGAATGATCGACAGATCAGCATCGTCGTCGTAGAACATCTCGACTGCCACTGTTTGTAACCTTTCCTCTTCGATTTCGCTGAAAATCACGTCCGTCGCTCAGCGCGACGCTGTGATCGATTTCGGTCCACGTCCGACGGCAACGACTCCCGACTGAACTATTTCTCGAATTCCATAGGGGTCCAACATCTTCAACAACGCATCGAGCTTCGAGCGGGTGCCCGTCGCCTCGACCGTCACGGCCTCGGGAGACACGTCGATCACCTTGGCGCGGAACAGGTTCACCGTTTCGATGACCTCACTGCGCACACTGGCGTCGGCGCGGACCTTGATCAGCACCAACTCGCGAGCCACCGAGGAGTCGTCGTCCTGCTCGACGATCTTGATGACGTTGATGAGCTTGTTGAGCTGCTTGGTCACCTGTTCGAGCGGGAATTCGTCGACGGTCACCACGATCGTCATCCGCGAGATCTCGGGAATCTCGGTGCCGCCGACGGCAAGCGAGGAGATGTTGAATCCACGGCGCGAGAACAGCGCGGCGACGCGGGCCAGCACACCTGGCTTGTCCTCGACGAGGACGCTGAGGGTATGGCTCGTGCTCACTTGTCGGTGCCTTTCACGTCGTCGATCTGCGGGTGCGGGGCCTGCTCGCGCTCCATGGCCTCGTCGAGGCCGGGCTCGCTGCCCACGGTCTCGTCCTCGTCGAACAGCGGACGGATTCCGCGGGCGGCCATGATCTCGTCGTTGCCCGTTCCGGCAGCGACCATCGGCCACACCTGTGCGTCGGCTCCGACGATGAAGTCGATGACGACCGGACGATCGTTGATCGCTCGCGCCTGAGCGATCACTGCATCGACGTCCTCTTCCCGCTCGCACCGCAGCCCGACGCAACCGAGCGCCTCGGCGAGCTTCACGAAATCGGGAATGCGGACGGCACCGTGGGTACCGAGGTTGGTGTTGGAGTAGCGCTCCTCGTAGAACAGGGTCTGCCACTGACGGACCATGCCGAGGTTGCCGTTGTTGATGAGCGCGACCTTGATCGGGATGCCCTCGACCGCACAGGTCGCGAGTTCCTGGTTGGTCATCTGGAAACAACCGTCACCGTCGATGGCCCACACCTCGGCGTCGGGGAGGCCCCTCTTGGCACCCATTGCGGCCGGGACCGCGTACCCCATCGTGCCGAGGCCACCCGAGTTGAGCCACGTGCGCGGCTTCTCGTAGTTGATGAACTGCGCGGCCCACATCTGGTGCTGACCGACGCCGGCGCAGTAGATCGCGTCGGGTCCGGCGAACTTGCCGACCGAGCTGATGACGAACTCCGGGGACATCGATCCGTCGGCCGGGCGGTCGTAGCTCAGCGGGTAGGTCTTGCGGATGCCGTTCAGGTAGACCCACCACTGCTCGAGGTCGAGCGTGGTTCCGGTCGCGCGGTCCGCCCGCAGCGCCTCGATGAGCTCGGTGATGACCTCACGGCAGTCGCCGACGATCGGCACGTCCGCGTAGCGGTTCTTGCCGATCTCGGCAGGGTCGATGTCGGCGTGGATGACCTTGGCATCGGGGGCGAAGGACGAGAGCTGACCGGTGACGCGGTCGTCGAACCGGGCACCGAGCGTGATCAGCAGATCGCTCCGCTGCAACGCGGCCACCGCGGCGACGGTCCCGTGCATACCCGGCATTCCCAGGTTCTGATTGTGCGAGTCGGGGAACGCGCCGCGAGCCATCAGAGTGGTCACGACCGGAATTCCGGTCAGTTCGGCGAGCTCGAGCAGTTCCGCCGAGGCGTCGGCCTTGATGACGCCGCCGCCCACGTACAGCACCGGCTGCTTGGCGTCGGCGATGTAGCGGGCTGCTTCGCGGACCTGCTTGCCGTGCGGCTTGGTGACCGGACGGTATCCGGGCAGACGCATCTCCGGCGGCCACGAGAACGTGGTCTGTGCCTGCAGCACGTCCTTGGGGATGTCGACGAGCACGGCACCGGGACGGCCGGAGGAGGCGATGTAGAAGGCCTCGGCCATGATGCGCGGGATGTCGGCACCGTCGGTGATGAGGAAGTTGTGCTTGGTGACCGGCATCGTGATACCCGAGATGTCGGCTTCCTGGAAGCCGTCCGTCCCGATCAGACTGCGGGCGACCTGACCGGTGATCGCGACGACCGGAACCGAATCCATCTGAGCGTCGGCGAGTGGGGTCACGAGGTTGGTCGCGCCGGGACCGGACGTCGCCATGCAGACGCCGACCTTGCCGGTCGCCTGGGCGTAGCCCGTCGCGGCGTGACCGGCACCCTGCTCGTGGCGCACCAGAATGTGGCGCACCTTCACGGAGTCGAAGAGCGGGTCGTAGACCGGGAGAACCGCGCCACCGGGAATGCCGAATACGGTGTCGACGTCGAGTTCTTCGAGGGCCCGAACGACCGACTGTGCGCCGGTGACCTTCTCCGGTGCGACGTGGCGTCGCGAACCGTTGGTCGCCGCTTCTGCGGACGGGCTGGTCGACGGGCTGGAGGCTGTCCCCGACTTACGGGTCGTGGGCCCTGGGCGTGCGGTTGGTGCGCTCACTGATTGCTTCCTCAGGAATGTGAAATTGCTGGGCGATCTCTGGGCAAGAAAAAACCCCCGTCAGCGTGAGCTGTACGAGGGTGGCGCGTCGATGCGAGTTTGAACAACCGGCTCAGGCGTTGACGCGCCGGCCGATTACGAGTATCCAATTCCGCTTCACGCGCTCGACGGTAGGCGCGCGCACAGGGAAGAGTCAAACTCGTCACGACGCAATCCCATTATGTGAGATCGCGTAGATGCAATGCGAAGATGAATGGGTGTCGTCTTCGCAGCAGTCCGAACCACCTCGGCCATCATCCCACACCGCACCCGAGTCACCGAACGGTGCCGAGGGAGCGCAACCATCGAGAACCCAGGTCATCCGAGTCCCGCGCCTCGCGCTCCTCGGCGTCGGCCTGCTGCTGTTCGGCACCGGACTGACTGCCGCCAGCTGGCCCGCGGCCATGGGATGGCTGCTGATCCTGCCGATCGTCGCGGGCATCTGGGTGTTTCGAGTGCGCACGGTCATCTCTCCCGAGGCGATCACGGCTCGACGGTTCGTGGGTTCGGATGTGATCGCGTGGGAATCGGTGGCGGGTCTGCACTTCCCGGATCGCCGCTGGGCGCGGGTGGTCCTGACCGACAAGAGCGAGAAGTCGTTACCGCTGGTGCGATTCGATCTACTCCCCCAACTCGCCGCGGCCAGCGGCGGCCGGATCACCGACCCCTATGCCGCTGCAGCAGCCGCGGCCGCGGCCGAGGCCGAGGCCGAGGCCGAAGCTCGAGACCTCGAGGACGGCGAGAACGGCGACGAACAGGCAGCGAAGGAGCAGTAGTCGGCGGCGAGTAACCTCGTCGCTGCGAGAAACCGCCGCAACGAACGAGGACAACGCACTATGCCGCCGCTACGCTCACGGGTCACCACTGTCGGACGCAATGCCGCGGGCGCACGCTCGCTGTGGCGCGCCACCGGAATGACCGATTCGGATTTCGGAAAGCCCATCGTCGCCATCGCGAACTCGTACACCCAGTTCGTCCCCGGCCACGTGCACCTGAAGAACGTCGGCGAGATCGTCGCCGACGCCGTCCGAGCGGCAGGCGGAGTTCCCCGGGAGTTCCACACCATCGCCGTCGACGACGGGATCGCCATGGGCCACGGCGGCATGCTGTACTCGCTGCCCAGCCGCGAGATCATCGCCGACTCCGTCGAGTACATGGCGAATGCGCACACAGCCGACGCACTCGTCTGTATATCCAACTGCGACAAGATCACTCCCGGCATGCTCAATGCCGCGATGCGCCTGAACATCCCGGCCGTGTTCGTCTCCGGTGGACCGATGGAGGCGGGCAAGGCCGTGGTCGTCGACGGCGTCGCGCAGGCACCGACCGACCTGATCACCGCGATCTCCGCCAGTGCCAACGACGCCGTGTCCGAGGCAGGCCTCGACGAGGTCGAGCGCAGCGCGTGCCCCACGTGCGGCTCGTGCTCGGGCATGTTCACGGCGAACTCGATGAACTGCCTCACCGAGGCGCTCGGCCTGGCACTGCCCGGCAACGGCTCCACCCTGGCCACTCATCAGGCCCGTCGAGCACTGTTCACGCGTGCCGGCACCACCATCGTCGAGGCCGCTCTGAAGTACTACCGCGACGAGGACGAATCCGTACTCCCGCGCAACATCGCCACTCCGGCCGCGTTCCGCAACGCGATGGCTCTCGACGTGGCGATGGGAGGGTCGACCAACACGGTGCTGCACACCCTCGCCGCCGCACAGGAGGGCGAGGTCGACTTCGACCTGGACACCATCGACGCCATCAGCCGCAAGGTTCCGTGCCTGTCGAAGGTCTCCCCCAACTCCGACTACCACATGGAAGATGTGCACCGCGCAGGCGGAATCCCGGCTCTCCTCGGTGAACTGCGGCGCGCGAACCTCCTCGAAACCGACGTCTCGACCGTGCACACGAAGAGCTTCGAGGAATGGCTCGACACGTGGGACATTCGATCCGGCAAGGCGTCCGCCGAGGCCGTCGAGTTGTTCCACGCCGCCCCGGGTGGTGTGCGCACCGTCGAACCGTTCTCCACGGGCAACCGCTGGTCCTCGCTCGACACCGACGCCGCGGGCGGCTGCATCCGCGATCTCGAGCATGCCTACACGGTCGAGGGTGGCTTGGTCGTTCTCCGCGGCAACATCGCCGTCGACGGTGCGATCCTCAAGACCGCAGGCATCGACGAGGAGCTGTTCTCCTTCCAGGGTCCGGCACTGGTCGTCGAGTCGCAGGAAGAAGCCGTCTCGGCCATCCTGCAAAAGAAGATTCAGCCCGGTGACGTGCTGGTCGTTCGCTACGAGGGCCCCAAGGGCGGTCCGGGCATGCAGGAGATGCTGCACCCGACGGCCTTCCTCAAGGGTGCCGGACTGGGCAAGGTCTGCGCACTGATCACCGATGGCCGCTTCTCCGGCGGAACGTCGGGACTGTCCATCGGACACATTTCCCCCGAGGCCGCTGCCGGCGGTGTGATCGGGCTCATGGAGAACGGCGAACAGGTCCGGATCGACGTCGCGACTCGCACCCTCGAGATCCTCGTCGACGAGGAGACCCTCGAGACGCGGCGAGCGAAGATGAACGCGTCCGAACGACCGTGGCAGCCGGTCGACCGTCAGCGCACGGTCACCACCGCTCTGCGCGCCTACGCGGCGTTGGCGACATCGGCGGACAAGGGTGCAGTTCGCTACGTCCCCTGAGGGTGAAACGCACGTGAGCGGAACGTCGTAGCAGGCTACGAGGTTCCGCTCACGTGGTCTGGACGGTATCCGGAGTCAGCGGACGACGGGGTTGGCCCCGTTGAGGAAGATCCAGATGCACACGCCCGCGGCGATACCGACGACGAGTGCGAGGAACGAACCGATCCGCGGCCGGGTGGCCCATCCGCGTCGGCCGTCGAATGCGATCTTGCCCGGGCCCGTGAGGATGATCGCGGCAGCGGCGAAGCCGAGAACCGTCTCGTACTCCACGCCGCCGGTGCCCGAGAACTGCAGTCCGGGCTCGACGGCTTGCTTGAAGCACCAGGCGTTGATGATCGTGGCGAGCACAGCGGCACCTGCCAGTGGTGTTGCCAGACCCAGGATCAGCAGCGCGCCGCCGAGGGTTTCGCCTGCCGCGGCCGCGATCGCGAGGATCTCCGAGTAGCGGAATCCGGAAGTCTCCAGCAGGTTCTGAAATCCGTCGAGGCCGGGGCCGTTCCACAGTCCCACGAGCTTCTGCAGTCCGTGACCGAGAAACACCGCGCCGATGGTGACGCGAAGGATGAACAGGCCCAGGTCGGTGCTGCCGCGGCGCGCGGGAACCTCGACGGTCTCCGTACGAATCTCCGGCTCGGACGCGACTGCTGCTGCCGGAGCCGCGGCAGCGGTGGTGCCCAGATACTCGGTGGAGCGATCGGAGTACGCACTCGACGACGTCTTGTCGGAGGCCGACGGGCCGTCGGTCGGCGAATCGGCAAAGGCCGACGGGCGATATGCCTGCATCTTGTCCGTCGGCTGTGCATCGGCCGAGCGTGCATCGGACGAGGACGAGTGCGGAAAGTCGAGTTCGTCGTCGGTTCGTGGCAGTCGGTCCGAACGCTGAGCGCCGAACGCCGTGGTCGGCGCACCCGAGGTGTCGGTGCGGTCGGACGCAGGCGTCTCGGAGGTGGAACGCGAGGGTGGAATCTTCTCCGTGGGGTTGTCGTACGGGCTCTCGGCCGGTTCGTACGACGTATCCGGCCGGTTGGGGTCGCGCGGTGTATCGGTCACCTCTCCACACTAGAGCCGATGAGTGCTCGTCACCGACGTTGACGCTCACGGCCGCGTGGCGAGTCTCCCCCGACGTTCCGTACCGTTCGAAGTATGAAGCCGGTCGGAGCGTCGCCACGAACTGCAACCGCTGCCGTCGTCGCCCTGTCGATGACCGCTGCCCTGCTCGCCGGGTGCGCCCGATTCGACGACTCGAATGCGTCGCCGTTCACTCCTGCGCCGGAGGTGGGCGCGGCCGAACTGGAGCCGACGACCCCCAGCGAGACGACGCCGCCGTCCGATCCCGATGCACCGCCACCGCCCTCCGGTCCGTGCGTCGACCCCGATCCGGCGGTCATCGCGACATGCCTGGACACCACGGGCGGGCTGGTAGCGCTCCCCGACGGACAGTCGGCGCTGGTTGCCGAGCGTCGCACCGGCCGCATCATGGAGGTCACCGCCGGCCGGACGCCGGTCGAGGTGGCGCGAATCGATGTCGACGGCACCGGCGACGGCGGCCTTCTCGACATCGCGTTGTCTCCGACGTACATCGAGGACGGGTTGCTCTACGCCCTCATCACCACATCCGCGGACACCAGGGTGGTCCGCCTGGCTCAGGGCGATGTACCCAAGGACATCCTGACCGGTATCCCCCGCGGCTCGACGGGCAATCGCGGGGCGATCGACTTCTACACGCCGAACGAACTGCTGGTCCTCACCGGCGACAACGGCGATCCTGCTGCGGCTGCCAGCCCGAACTCGCTGTCCGGCAAGTTGTTACGGGTGACCTCACTGTCGCCGACAACGAACCCGCCGCGACCGCAGATCGCGCTCAGCGGTATCGGTACGGCGGGCGACGTCTGCACCGACGGCACCGGAAACATCTACGTCACCGACCGCACCGCACTCGAGGATCGGCTGCAGCGCATCGACTCACTGGGCGCAGTGTTCAACCCGGTGTGGACGTGGCCGGACCGTCCGGGTGTTGCCGGATGCGCAGCGGGAGAAGGTGGCGTGGCGGTTGCACTCACAACGGCCAAAGCTGTTGCAGCACTGACCACGGACGCGAACACCGGAGCTGTCTCGGCCGAACCGACACTGCTGATCCAGGACGAGTACGGCCAGTTGAACGGCGCGACGAGCTCGGCCGATGGACAGATTCTGGTGGGCACCGTCAACAAGAACGGTGCAGAGCCCGGACCCACCGACGACCGCGTCGTCAAGGTGCCGTTCCCCGGGGGCGGCGGAGGCGGTTTCGACTGAACGAGAAACGACCGAGGCCGAGCGCTCGATCGCGCTCGGCCCCGGTCGTTCTCCGTCGTGATCAGGGCTGGCCGCAGGCCTCGAGTACGAGTTCCTTGACGCGAGCGGCATCGGCTTGGCCGCGTGTCGCCTTCATCACCGCACCCACGATGGCCCCGGCGGCCTGAACCTTGCCGCTGCGGATCTTCTCCACCACACCGGGATTCGCTGCGAGCGCCTCGTCCACGGCGGCCTGCAACTTGGTGTCGTCCTTCTCCAGTACGAGATTGCGCGCAGCCATGACCTCTGCAGGCTCACCCTCGCCCGCCAGCACCCCGTCCACGACCTGACGGGCACCGTTGTTGTTGAGCTTGCCGTCCGCGACCAACGCCGCCACCTCGGCGACCTGAGCCGGGGAGATGGACAGATCGGTCAGTTCGACTCCGGCGATGTTGGCCTGCTGCGCCAGGTACGACACCCACCACGACCGCGCCGCCTGCGCCGACGCACCCGCGTCAACCGTCGCCGCGACCAGCTCGAGCGCACCGGAATTCACCAGATCGCGCATCTCCTCGTCGGAGACACCCCACTCCTTCTGAATCCGACCGCGGCGCAACCACGGCAGCTCGGGCAACGTCGTCCGAAGCTCCTCGATCCAGGCCGCGTCGGGAGCGACGGGCGCGAGATCGGGCTCGGGGAAGTAGCGGTAGTCCTCGGCGGTCTCCTTCTTGCGGCCGGCGGTGGTGGTGCCGTCAGACTCCT